>CALXNF010000001.1 GCA_944389685.1 uncultured Alphaproteobacteria bacterium
GTCTAAATTATAATAACGCAAAGAAGTACTTAATGTATATAAGTTAGCATCACGCCACCCAGTCGAAGATTGCAAGTCATAGTTTTGGTCAAAAGATGCTGAAAGTCTAACATTCTGAGACCAGTGATCGGTTAACTTCCACCCCAATCTTCCTGCAACAGTTAAAGAGTCTCTATCGTAACCAAATCCGCCCAAAGACGAGTAGTCGTACATTGTATACGATACATCAAACCCACCTGATAACGGGCGACCGAACAGGTAAGGTTCTGTAAAGCTGAACAAAGCTTGTTTTTGATATTGTGCAATAGAACCGCGCAATTGGACAACCTGACCGCGCCCCATAAAATTAGTTTCTGTTATTCCTGCATCAACCATAAAGCCGTTTATGTTAGACCAGCCAAATCCACCCGAAAGTTCACCAGTTGGTTGTTCTTCGACTTCAATATCAAGATTTATCATATTTGCGTCGGCTATACGATTAGGTACCATTTGTACGTTTTTAAAGTACCTTGTTCGCATTAAGTTTTGACGACCTTCTTCGATTGTCTGTAAAGAAAAAGGGTCCCCCGAACGCATAGGTATCAGTTGTTCAATTACGGAGTCAAAAGTTCTGACGTTGCCAAGAATATTTATATTGTTTAAATAAATACGGTTCGTTTTTTCAATTTGAAATTCCATATCTATGGTTTGATTTTCATCGTTTTTATTTGGTACGGGGTTAACGTTTATGAATGCATATCCGTGATCTGCAACCGTGCCCCTTAATGCAGAAATAGTTTCATCTACTAAATCAATATTATATACGTCCCCCGTACCGATTTTTAAAGTGTCATAAAGTTCTTCGTCAGGAACGTCTGGGAACGGATTTTTTATTTTTATGTCGCCAAATTTATATTTTTTGCCCTCATTTACGGTAAAAGTTACCGAATAATATTGACGGTCAGGGGTAAAAACGCCGTTTGCATCTGTAATTTGTATATCTACATAGCCGTTCCGCATATAGAATTGACGCAACATTTGTTGGTCATACATTATTCTATCTTCATCAAAAACGTCAAATTGAGTCATGAAACGCCACCACGCATGCTCTCTGGATAATATTTGGTCGCGAAGCGTTGCGTCATTGAATACTTTATTCCCGTCAAATTCTATTTTTGTGATATAAGTTGGATGACCTTCTTTTATTTCATATACTACATTTACGCGGTTATCATCTAATTTTATTTTTTGCGGTTCTATCTTAGTACCAAAAAATCCTTTTCGTTGATAAAGCGTTAATAAGCGTTGAACGTCTGCACCTATAACAGATTCATCATATGGTTCACGTGATTTTAAGCGTAATTCTTTTTTTAAATCATCGGTTGATATTTCATCGTTTCCCTCAATAGTCACCATATTTACAGTCGGTGCCTCTGTAATATTTATCGTTAGAACATTACCTGACATAGTGACACTTACGCGCGAAAAATAACCGGTTTCTTGCAATTTTTTTGCAATTTGATTAGTATCATCTGCGTTTACATTGTCGCCTATTTTCACGTCTGATAGAATCCTAACGGACTCGGCGTCCATGCGCTGGTTGCCGTTAACATCTATTCTGGATACCGTTGCAGCCTCTGCAAATTGAGGCAACATAACCATTGAGGTAATAAATAATAATTTTTTCTTATTCATATTAATTTAATCCGAAAACTCGTGCTACGTCATTCCACATTGTAAGGGCGAACAAACCGATTATAAATAACCAACCTGCAATAATTACGATTTCCATAGCTTTACCGCCCAGCTTTTTTCTAGTAATACCTTCTATTATTAATATTAATAGGTAGCCTCCGTCAAGTACTGGTAACGGTAAAAGATTTATGACGCCTAAATTTACCGATAGCAGCGCAATTATGGATAGCAGGGCAATTACCCCCATGGCAAGTGCTTGACCGGATACCTCTGCAATAGTTATAAAGGAACCTAACTGCTTCGTAGAGCGTTCACCTGTGATGATTTGTTTTAATACCACAAGTAATGTTTTTGATTGGTAATAAGTTTCTCTTGCACCTGCATAAAGACCATCGAAAAATCCCTTCTTTCGCAGTTCAGTTTTGCTGCCGTCTGCGATTAAGCCCCATCTTTCCGCCGGTGATAATTTTACGTGAACTAATTTTTCGTTACGTAACACTATAACGCTCGCATCGTGTGAAGACGCAAGTTCTTTTGCGATGATCAGTTCGCCCCAATTAGTTATTTTTGCATCATCAATTATTACTATTGTGTCGCCTGGTTTTATGCCCGCATTAAATGCAATACTTTCTTGAATCACTTGGCCGACAACAGGAAGCTGGACTTGTTTGGGTTGAAACATAAAGATGCCAGAATAAATTAACCATGCTAGTACGAAATTCATAAAAACCCCAGATGCGACTATGATGAATTGTTTCCAAGCAGGCGCAGATAGATAATGACCTTTCTTTTTCTCTGCCGATAATTCTGCGTACTTTTTTCGGTCGAACATATCTTCTTGACCGTATATAGAAACGTATCCGCCAAGTGGCAGCCAAGCAATTTTCCATAAAGTTCCATGTTTATCATGCCATTTAACAATTGCTGACCCAAATCCTATAGAAAAAGTATCAACACGAACCCCTGCCCATCTCGCAGCAAGGAAATGACCTAACTCGTGTATGAACACGACAACACCTAAAACGATTAACAATGCAACGATGGCTAAAACTATTTGCATGGTTATCCTTCCTCTTATTACTAGCGTTAATTTTTATCACAACATTACGAACCAGATTAAAGGCAGGGCATAAATCCATCCGTCAAATCTGTCTAATAATCCGCCATGACCCGGTAAAATACGCCCAAAGTCTTTCAACCCCATTTTCCTTTTTATCCAGCTTGCAGTTAAATCACCATACTGTGATAGTAATGCGATGCTGATTCCAATCCACATAAGCTGTGGCAGAAAAGTATCAGTACCAAGCAATCCATACAGAATTGATGCGAAAGTTCCGCACAAAATACCAGCTATTTGCCCAGACCATGTTTTATGAGCAGACAGACGTTCCCACATTTTGTCCCCACCAAGCAGTCTGCCAAAAAACCATGCTCCTATATCTGCACAGCATATGATTAGCAATAATAATAACATAATCCAAGGACGGGTACCTACATAACTTGCTGCCGCAAACACGATGAACAACCAACCAAGAAAAGCAGTGAATTGCCACCAGTTTTTTTTCACGGTTTCACGTGGCGTATTAATAATACATACCAACATTTCTATAATCATACCAATAGCAACCAACATGCTTAGATACTTTACTGCTGGTACGCCAAAATATTCACCCAGTCCAGCCACCAAAACGATTGCGACCATTATAAAGGCGACGATTATTCGTTGCATAGTATTTGACATTTTTTCAACCTTACTTTTTACGTCCTGAATAGTTTGCTTTTTTCCCGCCGCCAAATCGTCTGTTTCGTTTGGCATATTCATCTAATGCATGTTGCCATAATTTTTCGCTGCGGACTAAATCTGGCCAATGTTCCGGTAAGAAAAGCAGTTCTGCATAAGCAAGCTTCCATAACAAGAAATTAGAAATTCTAAATTCATTACTTGTTCTTACCATCAAGTCAATTGGTAATAAATCACCTGTATCTAAGAATGTCTCAAACGTTGCTTTATCAACTGGTTGTCCAGCAGCTATAGCATCATTAACAGCTGCAACGATTTCGTCTTGACCGCCATAATTTAAGGCAAAAACAACCGTACCACCAGTATTTTCTGCGGAAGTTTCTTCAAGTTCATCACATTTTTTTGCTAGTTTTTTTGGTAATCTGTCTCTAGAACCAATTACACGATATCGCAGATTTTTTTCTAATGCATGTTTCATATTTTTATCAAGCTCTGTATAAAACAAATCCATTAGAAAATTGACTTCTTCGTCAGAACGGTTCCAGTTTTCAGTAGAAAACAGGAAGAACGTAACGGTCGTTACCCCCTTAGCAAAGAACCAGTCTACTAAGTTTTCAAAATTAGCAATACCAGCTTTATGACCGGCCAATGGGGGTAACCCCCTAGCTTCGGCCCAGCGGCGATTACCGTCACAAATGAAAGCAACATGTTGCGGAATTTTAGGTTCTTCTATTATTTGTTTTTCTTTCTTTTTAAAAAGTTTGAGCATGTTTTTAATCCGATTTTTTGTGTTTATGTGTTTATTAGTATCAAGTAATTATACAGACATGATGTCTGCTTCTTTTTGTTTTGCTAGTGTGTCAACTTCATCGGCTCTTTTATCGAATACTTTCTGTAAGTCATCTTCGAATTTACGTTGATCATCTTCAGAAATTTCTTTATCTGTAACGGCTCTTTTAATTTTTCCCATCGCATCTTGACGGATGTTGCGCATGGAAATTTTTGCTTCTTCAGCATACTTACCGGAAACTTTGGTTAATTCTTTTCTGCGTTCTTCGGTTAACGGTGGCATATTCAGACGAATTACGCCGCCTGCTGTCATAGGATTCAACCCCAGACCGGAATCACGGATTGCTTTTTCAACGGCACCGGCATTATTAATGTCCCAGACAGTAACAGTTAAAGTCTGATTGTCAGGTGTAGCAACTGTTGCGAGTTGGTTAATAGGCATATCGGAACCGTATACAGGAACGCGTACGCCATCTAGCAAATGAACCGAAGCGCGTCCTGTGCGCAAACCGGCATATTCATTCTTTAAAACTTCTATTGTTTGCAGGGTTTTTTGTTCAACTTCAGCTTTTAATGATTGATAATCCATGATGAATCTCCTTATGTTTAAAGAGAGTAGCAAATTGATTTGACTTTTGGCAAGAAGAAATATAGAATATTGCTCCGCAAGGGGTTGTAGCTCAGTTGGTAGAGCACTTGCATGGCATGCAAGGGGTCGTCGGTTCGAGTCCGATCAGCTCCACCATTTTTTATATCTTTTTGTTATTTTATTTATGGCTTT
>CALXNF010000002.1 GCA_944389685.1 uncultured Alphaproteobacteria bacterium
GGATACAATTTCTGAACTGCTGCCGCCATAACATGCGCCAACGAGTGACGAATCGTTTCAATAGGATATGACATAATAAAAATCCTTATATTTTATAAAGTATTATTGAATTGTTATTGATTATTGCACTGTGCGGAAAAAACCGCAAATAGAATCTACACCCCCGCAGGGGTTGTTGTAGTTGTTGTGATGAAGAAAACAACATAATTTTTCATAACAAGTAAATATTAGTACTTAAAATAAATAATGTCAAACCTGTTTTAAAAATCGATTATACAACCAAACAACACCGCAAAAAAGAAACAAACACTTCCTGCAATAACAAACAGATGCCAAATAGCGTGAGAATACTTCATCTTACGCCACAGATAAAAGAATACACCGATTGAATAAGAAAGCCCACCGGCCAATATAAACCATAAACCACGTACAGGAATACTATAAAGCATCGCTGGCAATATAAACAGCAGCGTCCATCCCATAATCAGATATAATGCCACCATCCATTTAGGTTGTTGCTTTGGATTCCGCATTTTCATTATTGAGCCGAATATAACAATCGCCCATAAAATTCCGAACACTGTCCAACCAATCCACCCGCGAAGATTTACCAACAAAAAAGGTGTGTATGTACCGGCTATCAAGGCAAAAATGGCAACGCTGTCCCAAACTTCAAAAAAGCATTCACTTTTCTTACCTATTGTCGCATGACACATTGTTGAACCGAAATATAGCGTAAACATAGTTAAACCGAATATGGCACAAGAAACGATAGCCCATGGATCGCCTTTCAATGCGGCAAACACAACTAACAGGGCCAATCCAGCAATTGCCAAACCAATTCCAATTCCGTGCGTCAGAATATTCAAAACTTCTTCGGATTTTGTACTTGGTCTTTCCCAGCGAAACAAACCTGTCGCGCGCAATATGCGCAATAAACGACTGCTGCGCTTATCAGATTTAACGGCTTTTAATTTGGCTCTAACTACTTTTTTTGACTTAACCATTTATTACGTCCTTTATACGATTGATAACTTTGTCTGCCCCCATAACCTGCATTATAGAATATAAATCAGGTGTATTCGTGCGTCCGGTCAGCGCAACGCGCAAATTCATTGCAACATCCCCATTCTTTACGCCTTTTTCATTAGCGGTTGCAACAATCTTTGCCCACCAAGCGTCTTTATCATCACAGATATCAAACGTTAATAAGAATGAATTTAATAAATCTTTGTTAAATTCATATTCCTTGTTCGGCAAGTACAAATCATCCCAGAAATAAGACACTTCCTGTAAAGTTTGCTTCCAGGTAATAAAGTCCTTGCGAATACGCTTTGGATTATCACGTTCAATCGCCAAGATGTTTTTCAGGTATTCTGGATTATCACCGATTCGTGCGGCCCATTGCGGGTCGTATTCATCCGCCCAATCACGAACGCGCTTTACCAATTCATCAACAGGCAAAGTTGCAATATGTTCTTTTGCCCACCATTCTAATTTCTTCATATCAAACAAGGCACCAGACATAGGTATCTTCTTTGGGCGCATTTCATAATCCCAAATTGATTTAACCAGCCCTTTTGCTTTCGCTTCTTCATATCCAGATGCAGCAATATTTCCAAGATATTCCAACACCGCCTCAACCGGCCAACCGTCAGCCAAGAAGAAAGCAACGTTTGCCTCTGGGTCATGACGTTTAGACAACTTTCTTTGCTTTCCCGTCTCTTCATCAATTTTATCAATTGTAGACGTATGAATATATAGCGGTGGCGTCCACCCCATCATTCTGAACAACTGAATATGCAATGGGAAAGAAGGCAACCATTCTTCACCACGAACTACATGCGTAGTACGCATAAAATGATCGTCACACAAATGCGCGAAATGATATGTTGGCAACCCATCATTAGATTTAATCAAAACGATGTCTTCGTTGTTTTCTGGAAATCCAATAGAACCGCGAACAGCGTCTTTACAGAAAATGCGGTTATCTGGATTACCTGTTGAATACAAACGAATCGACGGTACTTCACCTGCATCCAAATGACGAATTACTTCTTCTTCTGATATATCTCTATCACGTGCAAATTCACCGTAAATACCGGTTGCAAAGCCGGCAGCTTTTTGATTTTCACGAATTTTTTCCATATCTTCTGCCGTCAAGAAGCAAGGGTATGCCAAACCACGCGCCAATAAATCAGCGACAACACTATGATAAATATCTTTTCTTTGAGACTGATAATATGGACCATATTCTGGCATATCATTGTATTCCAGTCCGAATCGGTGCATAGAATCTTCTATGATTTTAACGGCATCGGCTACCTCGCGCTTTGTATCCGTATCTTCTATACGCAACATAAAAACACCACCAGATTGCTGCGCCAATTTACAATCAACAAACGCTTGATATAAGCCCCCAATATGCATATACCCGGTTGGACTTGGAGCGAATCGAGTTACAAAAGCCCCGTCTGGTAAATTTCGTGGCGGGTATTTTTCTTCTAATTCATCCAACGTATATTTTGGTGCCGCACCCAACACACGATTAATCAAATCTGCCGACAAACCTTTACGCATTTTTATTTTCCTTTTTCCCATTCAGATTTTAATTTTGAATAAACAACTATATCTCGTGGCACGCCACGCAAAATATAAGATTTACGTAAGATACCTTCTGATACATACCCTAAGCGTTCTGGTATAGCACGCGATTTTTTGTTATCAACATCTACTCGTATTTCAATGCGGTTTAAACCCAAATCCTTAAAACCTAAAACCTCAAATACCTTTACAGCATTTGTAACTATTCCGCGCCCGTTATAATCACGCGACAACCAATAACCTATTTCCGCCATTTTATTCGCTTCTGAAAAAGCAACAAAACTTATACTGCCAACAATCTTATTTTCAAAAATTATGTAATAATTGGAGTTTTTCGTTTCATATGACTTATTTAAGTGGGGGTACATATCCTCTGGACAATTTGACACATCAACCCAATTTAACCATTCAGCCATATATGCTCTTTGTTTATCAACTAATTCAAACAAATATCTTGCCACCTCAAAAGAAGGCTTCACTTTTTCCAAAATAAAACCACCTGATTTGATAATCTTAGGGTATTCCATCATAATTTAACCTTGTATTCCTATAGGCTGAATTTTATACTAATTATATGGAAAAACAAGAAATAAGAACATTTGGGCGCCGTCACGGCAAGAAATTATCGGCACGTCAAAATACGTTGCTGGATACCGTTTTACCAGCAATCGCACCAATAAATTTACCGACAAACGCCGGTTTAATTCTGGAAATTGGATTTGGTGCGGGTGAACATTTACGCGAAATAAGCCGGCAAAAGCCGGATAAAATCGTTATAGGTGCAGAACCTTTCATGAATGGTGTGGCGTCACTGCTGTCGGCAATTACAGACGAATCGAATTCGATTCGTTCCGAATATAAAAACATACGGATTTTTCCAGATGATGTTCGCGATTTTTTACGTAATACCGATTCGAAATTTGAACAAATATGGGTTCTGCACCCAGACCCATGGCCCAAAGCAAGGCACGAAAAACGCCGTCTTTTAAATGCAGACTTTTTAAAATTATTAGCAATACATTTAACCGCCAAAGGCGAAATAATAATCGGAACAGATCACTGGGAATATTTTGATTGGATTGAAAATCAGGCAAAAGAAACCGAACTAAATATTACCATTCCAGACTTGCAGACAATACATACTAGGTACCAAGAAAAAAACAAAGCAGAAACACCTTCTCCTAAATATATGATTTTAAAAAATTAACAATTTATAAAGAATCTTGTTTTTTTTTTTTTTTTTGGTTGCATAGCGTCTATCAAACGCATTGATTGCTCTATTCTTACAAAACTGTTACCTAGTAAGAAATGAAAATCTAAATCTTTATTTTCTCCTTCCACGGATTCCAACGCTGCATATACTCGACCAACGAAATCAGATTTATCCCCACTATCACGAGGTAAAGCCAAAATAATTCCCGTCGCCCGCATTTTTTTTAACAACATAAAAACATTTTTCCACTCAAAAGGTTCTATTTCGTTTATATCTATCCCAATGAATAAATCCTTATTAAAGAATAAATCATCACGTATCATATATAATTGAGATACAAAAGTTTCTAACCCCTGTTTAGGAACAAAAATTTGCGCACCATCGGCCCCACGTTTAAAAGCCAGATTTATTTTTTCAGTCAAATTAGACAATTCATCCAAATCTTGTCTGTTTAAATAAAATCGAGAAAAAATTTTAACATTCTTATTTTCTAACCATGGCCATACTATTGAGACACTATCTGAACTAACAGACATAACCGAAATATTTTTTTCTATTGCAACAGAAGCAGCCTGTGCCAAATCAGTAGGTTCAGCTTCTATAGGCAACCAAAGAGCTACCTTATTATCAAATGTTTCAAGAATCTTATCCGTATTTATCATTACTCTTTTTACTTTATCATAAATATGTTATAATTTAAACCAAATGAGAATTAAATTAGACAATGTTTTATTATGTATTTTATGGTTATTAGCCGTAACTCTTGGTGCCTGTTTTTGGTTTAACACAGTTTTTGGTTTTAACATTTTTTCTGGTGCTCATTGGGAATACATATCGTCATTGCAAGCGACAAAAGCACCGATTAAAACCGGTTTTTATGTCTCAATTGCTGCAACAATTTTTATAACAATATTCGGTTTATACCTTGTGCTTCGACCAAATATAAGAAGAATAAAGCTTCCTATAATGAAAATAAATAAACAAAAACTATCCAAGCAAAAGATCGACGAAGAAAAAAATCAAGAAAATCTTCAAAACAATGATGCCTCGACCTTGGATATATTACCAGCAGAAACACAACCAGAAGACAAAAAAAACTTTTCGCCAGCTCCATCGGCTTCTTTGCGCCCTCCAAGGCTTGTTCTTCCTACATTAAATAATAATATGATGCCGCAACCCTCTAGCCAAGTTACCTCTTCTGCACCAAAATACGGTGGCAGCTCTAAAACTCCTGATGAAAATGCAGTAAACGAACTTAAAGAAATATTTACCAATTTAGGATATACCGTAAAACGCAACCCTCGGGTAAATGGAATTCAAACGGCACTTGTTGCTATTGGAACGAACGAAGTCATGTGGCTTGGTTGCATAGGTGTAACTACTATAGACGTCAGAAAAATGATAGACAAGTTTCAACAAATATTTTCTGATACATTAGATGAAACAGAAATAGAAATTAATGGTTTTGCAATTGCGGCCCCAGATGCATCAACTTCGGAATTTGAAGATATTATGATGTTTAATGATATAAACGAACTAAAAGAATATATGAAAGACAAACAAAATCCGCTTATATCAGACGATGACGGCATGTTTGATGCTTATTCACAGTATATTGATGCCGTTATAACTCACATAGGAATGATTTAATGCAAATGACCAAAGAAATCGCAGAAAAAAGACTGGCTGACATGAATATGGGTGATATGCCCATAAAAGAACTACATCCTGCGCCAGCTCTTGTTGCCCCAAATTGGTTTTCAAAATATAAAAAACTATGTCATGAATTTATACAATCACTAACTGACTCTGTTGAACAGCTGGCATTTATGAATCTAACTCAAGATGAATTTATGTCGCTAATAATGGGAAGAAAAATTCCACAAAATCTTTCCATAAGATTTAGAGTTCCTCTTGTTTGGGGTGGAAAGCTTGAAATAGATAATTTATTTATGTGCTGGACGTTTCCGAATTCGCAAAATTTAGATCAGTTTATAATGGAACAAAATGGATCGGAAATTATATGGTTACCAAATCCTGCAGCAAAAATTTATGTCCCCGGTCATAACATATCCGGTGGGGACGGAGGAAATGCAACAGAAGATAGATTAAGTCAAATGGCCGCTCAAATTGTGGCTGCAAGAGGAATGGAACAATAAAAAAGTGATGAAAATGACCACTTCAGAATTTGTATCTTCAATGAAATCTTACGGTATTATGCTTGCATCTGCAGCATCAGATCAGTCTATAACTATAGCAAATATGACTTTACAAAACATAAAAGCAGCAATGTTGCCAAAATTTCTAATAGATCTATACAAACAACACAGTGCATTAAATTTAGGTACGGGATACATCTTCGGTCCAACTGAAATAAAACGAAATAATAGATACCCTATTCCAAGCATAGTACAAATAAACGAAAGACTAAAAAATTTTTCATATTTACGTGGGAAAACGATTTTTGGTCGGAATGATTTATTCTGGTTTGGCTTTGATTCTTTCGGGAACTGTTTTATGCTAGACAATATAACCTTAAAAGAATTACGAAAGTATGACGATCCTTATAAAGCTCTTACCGATTGTCTCCTTGGGGGGAAAATATAAAAAATGATCAAACTATCTGTATCTTTATCTGGGCACCAAACTAGCATATCATTGGAAAAAGAATTCATAGATGCTTTACGCGATATCGCCGTCAAAGAAAAACAATCTATTGCATCAATTATAGAACATATTGATGACAACCGTAGCCCTGATTCAAATTTGTCATCTGCAATACGAATATGGATTTTAAAAAAATATCAAAAAGCGTAATTTTAATCACGCTTTTCTAAATATTTCAAAGAAATCGTGCATATACAAGCGAACAATAATATAACTATCATCCATGCATCTCTACCTACAGCCCTGTATATTGTCATATGTGCACCGCTTACCGTTCCATCCATATAACCTGAAACTCCGATTGGAATTTCAGATAATATGCTGCCATCTGAAAGAATAAATGCACTAATGCCAGAATAGTTTGCACGAACAATCGGCTGTCCCGATTCAATGGCATATCGACGAACCATATCCAAGTGTTGATATGTTCCCGGCGTATTACCAAACCAAGTATCGTTTGTAATATTTATAATCGCATCTGGTAAAGCACCTTTTGGTATCAAAGAATCAGAAAAAATTATTTCATAACAAATCGCAGGTACAAAAGAGAAGTTCCGCCCATGAATATCTACATTTATGATTTCTGCCCCTGCCCCTTTTGATAACTGACCTGGTGTCGGGATAATATCACCAAAAGGTCTATATTCACCAAAAGGTACTAAATGAGATTTGCTATATATCTTTTGAATATCACCATCTGGTTTTGCAACAATCATAGAGTTATATAATAAACCATCCGAATAAGATGTGGCGCCAATAACAACATTGTTTTTTAAAGCCTCAGCTATCGGCATATTATCTTTATCTGTAATTACAAACGGATATGAAGTTTCTGGAAATACAATCAATTCTGGGGTTCCTGATGCACTTGCTAAATCTATCAAAAAACGAACATTTTCTGTTGCATTTTTAATGGCTTCTTCTCTTGAATGCGTTGCTTTCTGCTCGGCACTTCTAGCAGGTTGAACGACACGTATCATTTGACTGGTATAATCATCATTTCGTGCTTTCTCAAGATTTTTACATCCATAAAGACCACCAACAATCCCTAAAACAATAAAAATTGCAAAAGTAAACCAGCAATACTTATTTTTATAATTACTTAATAATTCCGCAACTATGGCAATCAATCCGACAATAATAAACGTCGTTCCCAAAGCCCCCCACAAAGCCATAGAATTTGCTAAAGCAGGGAAAGGCATCAAAATATTTGCCAACGGATTCCAAGGGAAACCGGTAAACAACCATTCCCTGAACCACAAAACTAACGTCCAAACAGAAGCAAATAAAATTGCTCTAGATGCCGGATTTGTGCGTATACGTAAAATTACGACAAACGGAATTGCGAAGATTATTCCCCCAAACAAACCAATACCTAATAACGCTGGGATTGTCCAAACTGCAAATTGTTCCGCAAGTTCTGGGACAACATAAATAGAGTTTACAACCCACCAAAACATAGCAATCGCATAGACTGAACTAAATGGGAAAACACGAACAAAAGCCATAAAAGTGCTTAGCCTTGTGTTTTCACGAAGAATCAATTTATATGCGCAACCAATTGCTATTATGGTCAACCACCATAAATATGTTGGCGCAAAACCTAACGCTGCCAGCCCTCCAAGTACAACCAAAGAAAGATATTGCCAAACACTATTTGGTTTAAAGATTAAGCGTTTAAAAAATGACAACATCTTACTTCCTGGACAACAAGATAAATCATCGCATACAGCAGAATCCTGTACATAGGGATTTTTTATACCCATAGATTTTAATATTTCTGTTTCTTTTTTTTCCATAACTTCAGCGTCTTTATCTTCTATATGATCATACCCCTGCAAATGTAACATACCATGAACTATCATATGAGCAGTATGATCTTGAACAGAAATATTTTCTTGTTTCGCTTCACGTAAAATTGTATCTAATGATATATAAATATCCCCTAACAAAATATCATCACCAAGCTCGAAAGACAGAACGTTTGTAGGTTTGTCTATATTGCGATACTTTCGATTTATTTTGTGTATTTCTTCATCATTAGTCAATGTAATAGACACTTCTGCATCTGATGAAACGTTTATTGCTGCGGCATTAACTATCCTTTCAAAGTTAATTTTATATTTACGCCAACGCTCATCATTATAATTTATATAAGCCCTCATCTATGACATCCATCCTTACACAAGATTTTCATTATTATTTTCTAAAACGCTACGTTTGTTAGAGTTTCTTACTTTTATTTTTTTAACCGCATCTGTAAAATCAATTCTTTTTCCAGAAATTAGTTCCTTTACCCTATTTACATCTTTTTTAACACTGGAGTTACCGTTTTTTACTGCTAGATTATATTTCTCTAAAGCTTGTTCTAACTTCCCCATTTTCTCATACGCAACACCAGCATTATATTGAGCTGCAGCAAATTGTCGTTCATCCCCTATACGGTTTAAAACTTCATTAGTTTGTTCAATAGCTTCTTCAAAACGCCCCAAATGATTATATGTAGCAGCTAAATCATTATGTAGCAAGGCATTATCTGGAAATAAAGTTAACATATTTTCTAACTGTTCTGCCGCACTTTTATAATCTTCCTTAGAATAAGCAATTTTGACATTTTCATATAGTTCTCTATAACTAAAATCAACTCCCTGTCTTTCTTTTAGCTCTATTAAAGCACTTTCATCAAAATTCTTTACCCCTCCCTCACAAATTACACGAATTTCTGGTGGAAGGATGTCTGCAATTTTTTTATGGTTACGCAGACTTTCACCTCTTTTCGTAACAGGATTTTTTAACCATTCTTTAAATTTTTTATACGTTTCTCTGTTTGCTTTACGATTTGGTAATTTTCCTTTAAAGAAAGTTTGCTTTTTGCCACCAACACTTTCAAAAAATTCATACACACCATTTACAGGACAGTACAACAAATCTTCCGGCTTTATTTCATCTGTAAAAGACCCTGCTTCCAACCATCGACGCCAGTACATTCCCCTGCCGCCACGTAAAAAATTGCCTAGTGCATCCCCTATTTTTTCGTTGCTTTTACCGGCCAACCAAACATTTCCAAAACTAGTCGGTTTCAAAATAGGATACTTATCAAACTGTTCTCGCACGAAATCACTTGATAAGGACAGACCATCCTTTTTATATTGTTTTCTCAAAATAGCGAACCTATTTTGATGATTTTTATCATTTTTATCTTCTATTAAATCCGAACCAGCATTATAAATAATAGAGGATATTCCGAAAATACTTTCTTTAGAAGAAAGTTGCACATTTGGCTGAGAAACGAAATAGCAATACAAAATGAAATATGTCTCTATATCTTCAATATGACACCGCGCCAATTCATAAGCTTCCTCATTCGTTATAGGCGGTGTTTTCATCTTCACTCTAGTACCATCTTTTAATACAGTGCTGCCAAAACCTATTGTAGGGACACCACCTGAATCTCGATATGGTGTATGTAAACCATTCTTGTCAAGATGAACGCCTTCTTTGGCTATTAAATCATCAATTAAAAATGGAGTAAGGGGTTTAACTATATTTAAAAATTCACCATACGTACAACCTACTGACTGTTTTTTATCTTTATTGAAAAAAGATATGACTTTTTCATATAATTCTTGAAAATCCCCATCTTCATATTCTGCTGCAAAATACCCCGCACCAGAAACTGCCGCCAAGCCAAATAACCATAAAATATGAGCATAAACATTTGGATTGTTTTTTCTCCACAAAGAGAAATTTTTAGGTTTTCCCTCGCTAGTTAATTTTACAGGTTTTTCTGAAAAATTCTTTTCCATATCGCGCAAAAACTTATTATCTAAAGTCAACCACCTTGCCAAAGTTAATAAAAATTGACTGCCGCCAGCCGCCAACCAAGCCGTCCATTTAGCTAATCCGAGCGCAAAAATCGCACTATTATCAGCTAAATCTTCGTGCTTTCCTTTAATGCCGCGCTTTTTTTTCTGCATCCTTTTTTTTCTAACATAATCAACAGGCTTTTTACCCTCTATAAATTCCCGTAATTTTTTTGCGGTTTCTTCTGGTGTTTTTACAACTTCTCTAAATTTTTCCGACATAAAAACATCCTTTATTTTTTTCCAAGTCCTGTTTTCCTTGCTATCTTAGAACGACGCATTGAATAATTCGGTGCGACAAAGGGGTAATCGTCTGGCAGCCCCCACTTTTGCCGATATTGCTGTGGTGTCAGATTAAATTTACGCCGCACATACCTACGTAACATAATATGCCACGTACCATCTTCAAGACATTGAATTTTATCTGGTTTTATAGAATCTGCGATTTGTTGCTTTGATACAGAAACCCCACGCAAACTTTCACGAGCATTTCTTACTGCTTCTTCCATAGTTAAACCAGGGTTGGCGGCAATGGCTGCGGCAGCTAAATTTGCGATTGCCAAAGTAAATTCCGGTGAATCTTTATTTACACTTACCAATTGAAAACCTCGTACTTATTTATTAGAATTTATTATATCACAAATATTTTATAAATAAAACCCACGTAAAACCTAAAATGACCACAGAAAACAGACCGTTAGCCGACTTAATGAGACCGACAACAATTGATGAAATTGTCGGGCAACATCAACTGCTTGGTGAAAACGGTCTTGTTCGCCGTATGGTGGATAACCATAAATTATCAAATTTAATTTTATGGGGACCACCTGGATGCGGCAAAACAACAATTGCACGCGCATTAGCCAAATCAGTTGATATGGATTTTGTACCGATGTCGGCAGTATTTTCAGGAACAGCTGATATAAAAAAAGCAATGGAAGCGGCACGTATGAACCGCGAAATTGGGCGTTCTACGCTGTTGTTCATAGACGAAATCCACCGTTTTAATAAAACGCAACAAGACACTTTACTGCCATATCTTGAAGACGGGACGGTTGTATTTATGGGCGCGACAACAGAAAACCCAAGTTTTAATTTAAATAATGCTTTATTATCACGTTGTCACGTTGGTGTACTACAACCACTATCTACAGAAGACTTAATGACTTTAATGAAGCGTGCTGAAGAATACCTTGGAAAGAAACTTCCACTAGATGAAGCCGCTAGATTGCACTTGGCACAAATGTCAGATGGCGATGCTCGTTTTTTATTAAATACTATAGAATATTTATCAAACGCAAATTTTAAAAAGAAACTTTCGCCAGACGCATTGGACAGCGCAATACAAAAGCGTGCCCCCTTATCAGATAAAACCGGGGACGAACATTACAATTTAATATCAGCTGTGCACAAATCTTTGCGCGCCAGCGATACAGATGCAGCCCTTTATTGGACCGCCCGCATGATGATATCTGGTCAAGACCCTATGTACTTGTTTCGCCGTCTAACACGTTTTGCGATGGAGGATATTGGACTGGCAGATCCTAATGCGATGCAAATAGCATTATCAGCATGGCAAATATATGAACGAATGGGCAGTCCAGAAGGCGATTTAGCTTTAACAGAATTGGTAATATATTTAGGGACAGCACCAAAAAGTACAGCAAATTATCGTGCACAAACCGCGGCATACCAAGCAGCCCGAGATACAGGCAGTTTAATGCCACCTAAAAACATATTAAATGCACCAACCCGCATGATGAAAGAACTGGGATACGGTGCTGGATACATATATGAGCCGAATACAGCATCTGGGTTTAGCGGTCAAAATTGCTTTCCAGAAACAATGGAACGGCAAACTTTTTACCGTCCCATAGAGCGCGGCTTTGAACGAGAAATAAAAAAGCGTCTTGATTATTGGAACTCTTTGAGGGATAAATTAAACTCTAGTAAAAACTAATATGATTTAGACTTTTCTATTTGATTTATCATCATTTGAACATTTTTTAAATTATCTGTTTGATATGCTTTAATACCAATATCTGCTCTTTGTATCAGTCGAGATAACGTTCTGCCGGGTCCAAGCTCATATGCCGTAGTAATATTATATTTCGGCAAATTTTCCATTATATTTACCCACTGAACCCCGTTCGTCATCTGCTCGGCCAGACCTTCCTTAACTTCTTCTGGATTAGACATAACAGCCGCGGACTGATTAGAAAATAACTTTGTTCTTGGTGCACGAACTTCTATCGTTTCCAATCTATGACGCAATAAAATTTTTGCGTTTTCCATCAATGCGCAATGAGCGGGCACAGCAACACTTAATCTTTTCGCTACCTTTGCCCCATCTTTTAAAGCCCGAGCAACAACAACATCTAAAGCTTCATTTTGACCGCTAATCGTAAACTGATCACGAGAATTATGGTTAGAAATTGCAACATATCCATGTCCTGTTGCAGCAATAAGACACTTTTCTAAAGTATCCTTATCTAAACCAACGATGACCGCCATGCCACCACCTAATTTATCCGTCATAGACATATATGTTGAACGCGCAGATAATAAAATGGCAGCATCTTTAAAAGTTAAACTGCCCGCACAATGCAATGCAGAATATTGCCCCATAGAATGCCCAGTTATTGCGCTGCCTATTTTATACAAAGGCTCTTTAAAATAATCTTCAACTATTCTAGCGATTGATACAGAATGTACAAACGTACCTAAAGAAGTTAATTCCGGTTTATTTAAAACATCTTGCGGCCCCTCAAAACAATACTTTGCTATATCTTTATGAGAGACATCAGACAACTCCTCAAAAGTATGCCGCACAACTGCATATTCTTTAAATAAATCTGATGCCATACCAACATACTGAGAACCCTGCCCAGGGAAAACAAAAATAAATTCTTCATCATTCATAATGCTGTATTATTGCACAAAAAAATAAAATGTCAAACAATCAAAAACCCGCCTATGCGGGTTATAAATTTACTTAGAACAAGATATTCACGTTTATGCCAACCTGTAAATCATCACTTTCAAATTCATAGTCTAAGTGTCCTGCATATTGAGTGCGCCCATATTGACGAACGATTTTACCACCTAACCATTCTTGATTATAATGAGGATTCGTGGCCTTACGTAGTGTGAACTGCGCCCCTAACCTCCAATTTTCATCTATACGAAAATATGCTTCTGGAATTGCATCGATATAAGCCATTCCTCTTACATCATCAAAAATCCAGCTAGATTTTATTGTAGCAGCCAAAGTCATACCAGCCCATTGACGACCGAAACGATACCCCGCATAATACGTAGAATCTGCGAAATACGGCGTTCTAACTTTAGAAGAGCCACCAAACTTTAACCCAAACAGAACATCAGATATTATATGCTCGCTATTTCCTGCGGCAGTTCCAACACGATATACCCCTCCTAAATCAACGGCAGAAAAGCCATCTTCTGTTCCGTCAAAATCCTGTTGGAAATGAACATTTGCCCCAATCGACAAACGATTATTTATACCATACGAAATGGACTGCCCTAACCTTAATACATTATCCCAATATGTTAAAGTTGTCTCAGATAAAACATGCTGTTCTTCCAGCATATACAAAGGATCTGACGTATCAAAATCCAAAGGTGCCGCATGTGTTAACCCACAAGTAAAAAATATGGTAAAAAATCCTATTAAAAATTTACGCATCTCTCCCCACCCTATATTGCATAAGATAAATTAAAAACCTGGGGATAAAGAAATCCCCAAGTTTTTTTACGCCATTTAGAACATAAATATTGCCTGCAAACCAACGGATGCTTCTGAATAATTATCAATACTTGCTGTACCCATTTTACGGAAAACACCATCAACTGCATCTGTCTGCCAGAAAGATAAATCTTTACCATCTGCAGAATCCCAAACCGCCATCTTTCCATAAAGGTTCAAAGCAAACCAATCATTCGGCTGCCACCCAATTGCGGCTTTTAAGCTTGCTTGATTATGCCAATCATAATCACCCAAAACAGCTTCCAGATTCAAAGTCCAATCTTCATCAAGAACGCTAAACACACCTAAACCACCTTCAATATAAAAGGTATTTTTTGCATCTGTGTTATATGCCATAAAGAATGTCGCATCTGAACCATCTTCGGTTTTACCGTTTATGCCGTTGCCATAAGAATCACCTTCAAAGTTCAAGTACCAACCACGAACCAAACCATATATGGTAGAAGAACTAATTTTATAACCACCCTTTAAATCTAAAACAATATCATTAGAAACATCTTGTTGATGCTGATAATACGCCGAAGCCGTAGCAATCCATTCGTTCGTATCCACAAAACGCCATTGCAAACCTAAACCGAATAAGTTAATACCGCTATCATCCATAGTATCATCTGGCGCAACAGACCAATCAAACTTATAATCCGAAACATCAAAACGCGCCATTGCCAGTACCGACAATCTATCTGTTATACCATAGCTAAAATCTTCTTTTATAGAAAACTGACTCATATCCCATTTGCCATTTGGATCAGAAATTAGTCCGCCTTCAACTGGGGTCAAGAAAATATCATAAGAATTCATATTATATGACAAATCGGTCACAGACCCAAACTTTCCTTTAGTTGGCTGAAAGAAAGGATGCGCTAAATAATATTTACGTTTTAATTCCGTACGATAGGTTTCTGAACGAGTTGTACGAACACTCGCACTGGAATTATTACTATCATATTGTTTATAAAGAGCACTTCGACTAGCTGGTTGAGTATAATACATATTCTTTGCATCAGCTTGATCATATGTTTTTGTCGTAGAACGAGTGGTATACTTTTCATAGTTAACCTGCGTTCTTTCCCGTACTGCTGGTCCGCTTGTTAAATCTGCGCTAGAGGCAGCGCGCGCACCAGAATTAGTTGCACAAAAACCAGGTGTTACACCCAACAAAACAGAAGCCACGGCAAATAAAGACAAATGCTTTCTCATTATAAAATCTCCTTTTTATGAAAATTATATCATAAAAAACATATTTGAAAAAGAACTAAAAATTAAAAAAAGAAACCGCTAAACAACGGTTTCTTCATAATATATGTCTTTTATTATTAGCGTCTGGTGGACTAACTATACCTTCTTGCTCCATCCGCTCCATAAAGCCTGCCGCTTTATTATATCCTATACCAAGACGACGCTGTATATAAGAAATAGTTGGTTTTTTGTCTCTTAATACACACTCTTTCGCCTGAGTATATAAATCGGCATCTTTATCTGCCTTACTTGAAGAACCAACGCCTCCAGCTACAGCCCCCATAGGCATTGAACCTTCTACAGTGCCATCACCGTCTGTAACCCCGGCTGCATATTCTGGTTCACCCTCGGCACGTAAGAAATCCCCAACTTTATTCATTTCTTCATCGGATATAAACGCACCATGTATACGAACGGGCACCCGCCCCGCTTCACTAAATAGCATATCCCCACAAGACAATAATTGCTCTGCCCCCTTTTCCCCCAATGTCGTCATAGAATCTATTACACTGCGAGCTTGGAACGAAACACGTGTCGGGAAATTAGCTTTAATGACCCCAGTAATCGTTGTTGCGTCTGGTCGTTGAGTTGCCATTACTAAGTGTATACCAGCCGCACGTGCTTTCTGAGCAATACGTTGCACACAAGCTTCTACTTCTTTTCGTGCCAGACTCATTAAATCAGCAACTTCATCAATTATTATTACGATATAAGGCATATCAGACAAATCAACATCTTGAGTCTCAAATAATAACTCACCCGTTTCTTCATCAGTACCGACAGCAACCTGTCGCGTAATCTTTTCCCCGGCTTCGCGCTTCTGCGCAGCCATCTCGTTATAGCTTTCTATATTACGGGCATTTAAAACTTGCAACTGTTTATACCGCTCTTCCATCTCTCGCACAGCCCACTTCAAAGCATTTACAGCAGCAGCTGCGTCTAGTTTTACAATTGGTGTAATTAAATGTGGTATATCATCCCAGAAACCGAAATCAACGCCTTTCGGATCAATGATTATTAATTTACACTTATCTGGTGTAAAGTGATAAACAATGGACATTATAATAGACTGAACAAAAACGGATTTACCGGATCCCGTTCTTCCGGCGATCAACATATGTGGCATCTTAGCCAAATCATAATACATAGGGTTTCCACCAATATCCACACCCAACGCAAGAGGTATCTTGTATTTAGAATTTATAAAAGTATCATTATCCACAAGAGATTGGAACCTTACTGTTTGACGGGTAATATTTACCATTTCCACCCCGATTAACTGAGTACTTGGTATATGAGCAATACGTATGTTTTCAGTGGCCATTGCGCGCGTCATATCTTTTACAGTTTTACTGACATCTGCCATTCGAACGCCACTTTCTGGCATAAATTCATATAAAGTAACAATTGGTCCAGGGCGAATTCCGACAACCTTCCCTTGAACACCATATTCTGCAAAATGAACTTCCATCGCCGCAGCATTACGCTTTAGTTCTGGTGTCACAATATTTTTACCAAAATTAGATCTTTCTAAAAATGCAGGATCTGGCAATTCATACTCATGTTCCCCCTTAACGACTTTTGTTTTTGTATTACGAGAAACACGTTTCGTTCTGCGACGAACCGGCTGAGAATCTTGTTCTTCTTCGTCAACATCTTCCTCAAGCTCTTCATCTTGAGTTTCTTCGTATTCAAGTTCTTCTGAATCCCGTCTAATTGAAGGAGCAAGGTGAAAGATTGAAAGCAGCCAACGTATAGATTTCCAAAACATCTGAAATATAGCTTTTATATGCGTCCACTTTATATGTAAAAGGAAAGCGGCCATAACAAAGAAAACTCCTAATGCCGAAACACCGATTAAAATTCCCCACTTCCCAATCAAACTAGCAACATCTGCAGCAGCAATATAGCCCAACAAACCACCAAACGTTAAAGAAGGAGAAATTAAACCAAAACCAATGGCACCGGCACATACCGTAACGAAACAGCGTAAAAAATTATACTCAGGCGCCGCATCTTCTTCCCAATTCACGAGCCACGCCAATCCCCATCGTGCAACACACAAAATGAAAAACAGCGCAGGGACAAAGCCGACACCATACCTAATAACCCCCACTACCTGTCCCATAAATGACTGTTCCCCAAATGAACTTGCTGCGGCAAAACCGTTAAGATATGGATCTAAAAAAACTAACGAAAATAAAGCCCAAATTCCGATAGCTAATATTAACGCCCCACAGGTTCGTTTTAACAAACTTTTTAAAGCATTAGAAACACTTTCTGGTAAAAAATTAGAACTTCGTGCCATACCTTGCATTTTATCATAAAAAAGGACACATTGTTAGGGGTATAAGAAAAAATTAATCGTTATTTTGATATTTCTGCCTCATAGTGCTTTAACATGGCCTTTACAAAATCTGCCGCAAGCATACCTATGAAAGCCCCAAAAATTACGTCTGATGGCCAATGCGCCCCCACACAGATTCTAGAAACGCCTATTATTATGGCCAAAGACCATGTAAACCATTTTATTTTTGGTGCCAACAATCCCAACATAACCAACCCAGCAAAAGATGCAAACGAATGCCCAGACGGCATAGAATTAAATGCCCAATCCGTAGAAAAAGGCACAAAACCAGTTTTATCCAAAGCTTCAAAGAAAACGGGGCGCATACGTCCTATAACTATTTTTAAAATCTTTCCTACAATACTTGCCGCTAAAACAGAAGACAAAACAAAAAATGCATAACTATTATGTGTTTTTGATAAAAAATCACGACAAAAAACCGTTAAACTAAACTTATTCTTTTCGTTTTTAAAACGTGGTTTCGTATTTATAATTTTTTTCACGTAAAAGACTAATAAAACTATCACAGAACCAATCAACCACACCTTTGCATCAAAAATAACATCAAACAAACGCCACAGCCCACAATCAAAATTTCGTAAAAATAAATATAAAGGTTCATCAAACCACAATATACCCAAAACGACTAAAAACGTCGTTATAACAGTTCCCCATGCGACCCAATTCCATTTAATCTTATTGTTATTTGTCAAAAACATACCAAACCTCATTTATTATTCAGCAACAAGTTTATTATAAACCTTTTTATCAGTTAATATCTTAGCTGATACCGCGGATGATAAAGAATCTTCATCTTCGCCGTTTACGATTGTTGGACAGCCACGCCGTATTGCATTGACATCCAAATCTTCTTCTTTATTAAAATCTTTGGCATTAAAGTCATTATTTATAACGTTTAAGAAAAACGCATTTTGTTGACTAACGGATCGTATATTAGAAAGGCATACAATTGGGAAAATTCCGCGTCCATCAATTAAACGCCCAGTCCCTGTTTTAATAGATTTATTTAATAATTCCAACGCCCCACCATTTTCTAAGTTTATACGAGTAGCAATTCTTGCGCTGCCGGCAGTAGGCGTACCTACAAGTACCCCCTTTTTATATTCATAAAACGCAGCTGCAACAGCCTCTGCGGTACCCTTTGTCGTATCAGACATTAACACAACAACTGGTACATCCGTAACCGCTTTTCCGCCGGGAATAACTTCTAATTCTTCTTTTGCAGTTTCAACTATGCGCATAATAGGTTTTTCACCTACAAATAATCCTGTAAGCTTTGCAGCTGCACGTTCATCATCACCAGACGCAGCACGTAAATCAAGAATTATGCCTGACACATCAGAATATTTTGCTAAGGCTTCGTTAACAATAGCAGCTGTATTATCTGATATTTTATGAATTATTATCTCTAATATTCCCCCAGAAACATCATCAGCTCTATGCACAACATCTGCATCAGCTAGTACGATAGAAGCTTTACGTAACACTACATTTTTCTCACCGCTAGGAGATAATATTTTTATTTTTGCCGTACCCGAATTAAACCCAGACATTACCGCCGCCAGTTCTGCATCTGTCATACTTGAAACATTTTGACCGTTAATTGTAACGATTAAATCCCCCTCTTGAATACCAACTGTATCTGCTGGCGAGCCTTTATAAATTCCTGTCACACGATAATTTCCACGTTCATCTCTATGACCTTCTAATCCGACACTAGTTAAAATTCGACCATCTTCTGTTATCTCTGCTTTTCTAGAATAGATATATCTTCCATTCTCATCTATTCCCCGCATTAAAGCGTCTACTACCATTTGATACATCTCGCTTGTTGTAGCATTATGTAAATTTTGATCATTGGCACGTAATTTTAAAATAAGTGCAGTTGTTATTTCTCCGAAAGCATCCCAATCACCTGCACTTGGGCGCGGATAATTTGCAATTATAGAATCATCCCACACAAGTACGACCCGTTCATCAGTTGCAGCGATATGAGCTTTTGAATTCAAATTTTCTAAACTTTCAATAGCTACATTTATATTCTTTCCGCCCCATTTTACGGAATCTAATTTTTCATATATATCTGCAAAAGTATTAGAAACTTCTATTACGTTTAAACCATCTTGAATAGGTTCATCTTCAAAAAATAAACTTTCTGCACCGCAAGGCAACACAATTAAGGAAAGAAAAGCAATAAAACATAATTTTAAAAAATTCATAAAATTACCCCCTCTTTCCTTAATTATAAAAACTTTTATTTTGTATCGTCTCTTAGATTAAAGTGATACAAAATAACATTTGAAATATAAATACTTGTAAACGTTCCCATAACTACAGCAAACGTCATTGCGATTGCAAAATCACGTAACATGGCGCCACCAAACAAATAAAGCGCAACCATTGCAAGAATGGTAGAAACCCCTGTCATAATAGTTCTACGCATCATTTCATTTACGGATAAATCAATCAAATCGTCCATCGGCATTTTATGATACATTTTTATATTTTCTTCTATACGATCATAATTAACCACTTTATCATTTATAGAATAACCAACCCCCATCAATATAACAGCAATTGCCGTCTGATTAAATTCCAATCCGGTAATAGAAAAGAAACCAAACATTATGACGAAGTCCAAACACAATGATACGAAAGAACCTATTGCATACCCACCACGATATCGAACCCATACATAAACAGACATTAATATGAAAGAGAACAAAACAGCTAATATTCCGCCCCGAACAAGTTCCCCCCCTATTTTAGGTCCAACAATCTGAACTTGAGAATACTCAACCTTATCACCTAAGATATTTTTAATTTCAGTAACTTTCTGATTTTGTTCGGCATCGGTTGCCCCCTTGTGCAAACCAACTCTAACCAATATGGCCCCGCTATTTCCAACCGATTGCAATTCTGGTTTAAATTGCGATAAATCAGCACGCATTTTATCAATCGTATAATCAGCGGAAACAGGTGTTACCTCCATTGATATACCACCAGCAAAATCAATACCGTAATTCAAGCCACGCACACACAGTGACAAAATGGACAAACCAACCAAAGCTGCCGCAACCCAGTACGATAATTTGCGATATTTCATAAACTTAAGTTTCATTATCCGCCCCTTACTTATTTCTTACATAACTAATTTTTTTATTTTTACCATTCATATACCAATCGATGATGACTTTTGATAAAGACACGCAAGTAAACAAAGTAGTCAGAACACCGACAGATAAAGTTACGGCAAATCCGCGAATCGGTCCCGCACCAAATTGGAACAAAACCAATGAGCAAATTAGGTTAGTTAAATTTCCGTCTAGAACAGCCTTCATAGAACGATGAAAACCTGCTTCAACCGCACGTAAAGGCGTCGAACCGGCTCTAATTTCATCACGAATTCGCTCGAACGGTAAAATATTCGCGTCTACCGCCATACCAAGCGTCAACACGATACCGGCAATACCAGGCAATGTTAATGTCGCCCCTAAAAGTGCCGATATACCGATTATCATGGCCAAATTAATTATCAATACAAAGCTAGCAATAACACCAAATGCACGATAACAGACAATCATAAATATCATTATGAAAATCATACTAACAAGCGAAGCTATTTTACCGGCAGCGATAGTATCTGCACCTAGACCAGCACCAACTGTACGTTCTTCTATCACTTGTAAAGGTGCTGGCAAAGCCCCACTACGAAGAAGCACGGCTAAGTCTTTTGCCCCCTGCAAAGTAAAGCCACCCGAAATTTGCCCCCTTCCACCAGGTATCGGTTCACGAATAGTTGGCGCAGATAAAACCATATCATCTAAAACTATTGCGAAACGTTCGTTTACGTGTTCTGTTGTCAATTTAGCAAATTTACGAGTTCCCGCAGCATCAAACACAGTGGTTACCACAGGCATATTATTTTGGTCGAAATCAGCTTGGGAATCTTTTAATGATTCGCCGGAAACTTCTACACGTGAATAAACAGGTATTTTCTGTTCTGGTGCCTCCATTAACGGCAAAAACTCTGTTCCCTTAGGCGGCCGTCCAGACATCAATTGCTCTTGCGTAACATCTTCATTTACCAAGTGAAAGGTCATCTTTGCCGTTTGACCTATTAATTCTTTAATACGTTCAGGATTATCTACACCCGGCAACTGAACCAATATATATTTTCCGCCTTGACTTTGAATTGACGGTTCTTTTGTACCCAGCGCATCAATACGCCGACGCACAATTTCTATACTACGCGACAACGCATCTTGAACCATCTCTTCTTTTGCTTTTTGAGAATAAGTTAAAGATACCGTACGCTCATCGACAGAAATATCAACAGAATCACCGAATTCCGCTTTGATTCTTCCACGCGCTTTAGAAACATCGGCCTCATCACGCACAACGAAAGAAACTACACCATCGCTATTTCGTAAATTAGAAAATCTTATTACGCCCTTATCACGATCAATCAAAGCACTGCGAGCATCTTCATACAATTGAGCAGTTTTATCCTGCATCATAACGTCAGTATCAACCTCTAACAAAAGCTGCGCCCCGCCCTTTAAATCCAAACCAAGTGGGATCGGCTGAATCCAAGACGGAAAATATGGTGCCAACCTAGGTGCCATTGTCGGCACCGCCAACAAAACCCCAAACACAGCAACAAAAATTATTGCCAATTTCTTAAACATGCCAAAACCTTTTATTCAACGCTTGCTACGGCACCTTTGTTAACTTCTATAACAACGCCATCTGCAATTTCCATTTCTATTGATTTATCATTTATTTTTTTTATCGTTCCATAAATACCAGCTGCTAAAACGCGGTTTCCAACTTTCAAAGAATCCAACATCTTTTGATATTCTGCCATACGTTTTTTATTCGGTCGAACCATAAATATGTAAATTATTGCGAAAATAATTAAACAGTATATCAGCATCCCCAACCAGTCATTTGCTGGGTTTGCAACGGTGTTAGTTGTCGCTTCTACAACTGCTGTTGTTTCTTCCATAATATTTCTCCTTAGAAAAAGTACTTATTATAATGGTTCAGAATAGTAAAAAAAGCCAATTATGTAAAGAAAAAATAGTCTTAAAATCCCTTAAAAATCATATACGCTCGAACCAACCATCAATTTCGGTTAACGGTATTATTTTATATACAGGTCGACCGTGATTACATTCCCCCGCACGACTTGTATTTTCTATATCGCGTAGCAAAGCATCCATTTGAGCAAAATCTAATTTCTGCCCCGCCCGAACACTATGATGACAAGCATAATTTGCCAATTTTAAATGTAATCTTTCCCCAAGCTGCGAAGAATGACCGTATTCTCGAACTTCATCTGCAATTGAATGAAATAAATCAGCCCAATTTAAATCCCAATCTGCAGGCTTTTCAAAAATCGCAATCGCGTCGTCCCCGAACGTGTCAATATGCAAACCAGATTTATTTATTTCATCAGAAATAGATAATACTGCCGCGATATCTTCTGGACGCAAAGATACAACAATTGGCGTCAATAAAGGTTGCACCTTTATAGAATTTTTACGTAAATGTTCATAAGTTATACGTTCATGTGCTGCATGCTGATCAACAATAACTAAATTTTCACCACTTTGTGCCAATATATATTTATTACCAATCTGACCTATCACATGACCTAAAGGTAAAAATTCATCTGCAAGGGATTCTTTTATTTCCTCTTGCTTTTCAGCACCCCAATTTTTTTTGGCGATGGCTTCAAACATAAACGCACTATCTGGCCCAATGTGTGGTGTACATACACGAAAATCACTTTTGTTAAAATTCATATTTTGTGATACAGCTTTTGATGCAATATTTGATTGTATTATCCCCACTCTGTCATTCAAAGTACCGGCCAAAGTTTCTCGTAATGATTTTATAATGAAGGCCCGTACATGTGACGGTTCCAAAAAGTGCACTTCTGTCTTAGCTGGAGAAACATTAACATCCACGCTACGAGGATCCAGCGTAAGATATAAAGCACACAGCGGAAATTCACGTGCATGCATAACATCCATATAAGCGGCTCTTAATGCACCAACTAAAACTTTATCTTTAACAGGCCTGCCATTTACAAACAAGTACTGATCAACGGATGACGCACGTCTTAAAGTTGGTTCCGATATAAAACCACGCAAAGTCAATGTATTATTAGAAGATGAATTTGCGTTTATCTCTAACATCCTGCCACGGACATCATCGCCCATAACTGCAACGATCCTTTCACTCATTTCCTGATTTTTAGGAAAGCGCCACTTATTATTTAATGTAAAGCCAACATCTGGGCGCGCCATTGCTAAACGTTTTATAACATCTAATACAGATATCAATTCTGCTTTATCTGCACGCAAAAATTTCAAACGCGCTGGTGTTTTAGCAAACAAATTTTGTACCCGTATACGCGTTCCATCTTCCCAGTTAGAAGGTCTTATATCTCCGCTTTCACAATTCAAACACCAACCATTAGAATCTGCCCCATTACAAGTATCTATCGTCATATCAGAGACAGATGCAATAGAAGGCAAAGCCTCGCCACGGAACCCCATAAAATTTATATCTAATAAATCGTCAGAAGGTAATTTTGAAGTCGCATGACGCGAAATACTTCTTGCCAAATCCTCTCGCGACATCCCACAACCATTATCTATGACAGAAATCAAAGTTCTGCCACCATCTATAACGTCTACAACAATCTGGTCTGCGCCAGCATCTAAAGAATTTTCAACAAGCTCTTTTACTACGCTTGCAGGTTTTTCTACGACCTCACCTGCGGCAATTTGATTTATAAGAAAATCTGGTAAAACCCGAATCGGCATTGAGTAATCATTCCTTAAATTTTATTTCCAATATCTCGTATTCTTTTTCACCGGCAGGCAATTTAACAATACAAGTATCACCGACACAACGCCCTATCATAGCCCGTCCAACAGGTGACGTACAGGAAATTACTTGTTTACCGTCAGATTCTATATCAGACAGAATCCGACATTGCATACGATTGCCATCTTCGTCCTCTGCAACAACCCGCGCACCAAAAATAACCCTATCCCCAGTCAAACTATCAACATCTATAACATCTGCATTATTTATAAAATCTTCAATGAACTGAATTCGTTTATCAATTTGACGCTGCTTTTCTTTGGCAGCGCTATAATCCGCATTTTCAGACAAATCTCCCAAAGAACGAGCCCATTGAACCGTCTTCAAAATCTCTGGTCTTTGTACTTCTTTTAAATCTTTTAATTCTTTAAGCAACCCGTCAAAACCGGCCCTTGAAATTGGTTTTTTTTCCATTTTTGTTAACCTCATAATTTTCGATGAAATTATAAGCTTTCATTTTAATTTTGCAATTATCAAATGAACAAGGTATACTTTTCTAGTTGATGGGTATTATATATGAGAATAAAACCTAAAATATTAACTCGATTTCTTATACGTCGTTTCTTTTATGGCGTAGGGTTAGTCATGCTTGTTGTATGCGGCATAATTATGGCCGTTACATTTGTTGAACGACTGCCGGCGAACCCAGATGCAACGGCTGCTTTCCTTGACTCGTGGCGCAGATTATTAGAATATGTTCCGATGTTTTTGCCTATGGCGGTTTTTATGGGAACGCTTTTAACATACTATAACCTTACGAAATCAAGTGAAAGTATAATAATTTCGAGTGCAGGTCTTTCCCCATATCAAATGGCGCGTCCTTCTTTATTTGGTGCAGCAGTAATAGGTATAATTGCAACAACTATAATTAACCCATATTCTGTAGACCTTAATTCAAAAAACATAACAGCCGACCATTTAATATTAATTGATGATGAAATATGGTTAAGGGAATCATCTGACACCGGCTTTATCACGATGAACGCAAAAAACATGCATAAATCTGGTGATATATTATTATTTGATGACGCAACTATATATATACAAAATAAAGATTTTAAATTAAAACAACGGGTCGAAGCCCAAACGGTAAAACTATCTGATACGGGGCTTAGTGCAACAAAAGCGACTACGTGGGATACAAAAGGCGTTTCTAAAGTGACGAAATGGTCTACGAATACTTTGCTAACCCCGCAAACCGTGCTTGACCGTTATTTACAACCAGATCAAATTTCATTTTGGGAATTGCCGAAATTCATAAAAAAAATGAAAAACATTGGCGTACAGGTAAAAGCCCATCAGGTACAATTTTGGACTTTATTATTCTTACCGCTAACCATGATAGCAATGGCAACGTTAGGGGTGGCTTTTTCGCAGACCCGTCAAAGAAGAAATTATAGTTTCGGCATAAAATTCGGTATAGGTATTCTTACATGCTTTGCGCTTTACTTTTTAATAAACATGTTCAATGCGCTGGGATCGACTGGTGTATTTCCACCATTACTAGCCATTATTGCACCATCTCTTATTATAATTGCTGCAGCAGGAGTATTCATTACGACATTTGATACAATATAATAAACGAAACGAGGTAACGTATGCCACTGCGAAAAAAGAACACAAAAAGAAATAAAATAATAATTTGGACTCTTATAGCGATATTAATAATATTAATGATAATATCGTTTTCGACTACGCAAAATGTGACGGAAATTGTTTTATATCCATGAATTATATAGATATTTTTTTAGAAGCACTGTCAGCAGAAAAAGGTCGCAGTAAAAAAACTCTAGAAAGTTATGCTAGTGACTTACATCATGCAGATGAAACCATTTCTGGCGGTTTAACGAATGCCACGCCGAATGACATTCAAGATTATTTATCTAAATTGCCTGATCGGGCATCGTCAATTGCTAGGAAGGCTAGCGCCATTCGCGGTTTTTATAAATTTTTAATGCTTGAAAAAATAATTTCTGAAAACCCTGCTACAAATCTAGAGCTTCCCAAAAGAACACGCTCGTTACCAAAATTTTTATCCTTAGAAGAAATAGAATTACTAATTTCATCCGCAGGGGATACAAGGAATTCTATACGTTTACGTGCAATGTTAGAACTGGTATATGCATCTGGTTTACGTGTATCAGAGTTATGTGAATTACCGATGACTGCAAATCTTGGTGATAAATTATTAATTCACGGTAAAGGTGCAAAAGAACGAATCGTCCCGATGCACGAACGTGCACAATCTGCGCTACATAAATGGCTAGAAATCCGTGGGGATGACAAGTCTAAATATATATTTCCTTCTTCTGGTAAAACGGGGCATATCACAAGAGACGGCTTTTTTAAAATTCTAAAGAAGTGCGCAGTACTAGCTGGAATTGATCCGAATAGAGTAAGTCCGCACGTGTTACGTCATTCGTTTGCGTCGCACTTACTTGCAGGTGGCGCTAATTTACGGGCCATACAAACAATGTTAGGTCATGAAGATATTTCTACTACACAAATCTATACACATGTCCTGCCAGAAAAATTAAAAGAAACAGTGCAGATGCATCATCCTTTGGGTAAGAATGGGGAAACAATCAAATGATAAAAAAATGTGATCATCCAGGCTGTACAAAAGCCGGTATTTGCCGTGCACCTAAAACGCGCGATTTAAAAGAATACTGGTGGTTCTGTAAAGAACACGCAGCAGAATATAATAAAAATTGGAATTATTATGCCGGTATGAGCCCAGAAGAAATTGAAGAAGACTGGGAAAGACAAACTTTTGGTTCCCCGCTAAAAGACAAAAAACAAGCGGAACAAGATAATACAGATTATATAAACTTTCTTAACGATTTTATAAGCGGACGGTCAACATTTGATAAAATACCAACAAAACGAAATACGTTACCTAGCAAAGTTGCCAGCGCACTAAAAACGTTCGAATTACCTATTACAGCTTCATGGCGGGAAATATCTGCACGTTATCGTACTTTGGCGAAAAAATATCACCCAGATACCGCAAAAGGCGAAAAAAATACAGCTGCAGAGAACTTTACCAAAATTTCTTCTGCATATGAAATCTTAAAAAAACATTTTGGAAAAAAATAATGGGCTTATGCCCATTATTTTTTAAGATCTAGAATTTAAAAAAGCAATTGCATCCATAGCAGCACTGCACCCTGCCCCAACTGCCGTCGCTATCTGCATCTTTAATTCAGACTGAACGTCACCGGCAACATACATGCCAGCAGGTAATTCACTTGGAATTATTCGCCCCATATTATCACGACGAACGTCTTCTGATAAATAATCTGTATTCGCTTCATGCCCTATTGCTACAAACACGCCGTCACAAATTATCTCTTGATTTTCTGTAGTTGTGACAACAAGTTTATCATCGTCTGTCTTGACTATCTTTTTGAGATCTGTATTAAACAAGCATTCTATATTTTCACGCTCTGCAACGCGATTACGCAAAACTTCTTCTGCGCGGGTAAAAGCCCCTTTGCGATAAACAATCTTTACGTTACGTGCGACATCTGCCAAATACAAAGCATCGTTCAAAGCAGAATTTCCGCCCCCCATCACGATAACATCCTTACCATAATAGAAAAATCCGTCACACGTTGCGCAATAAGAAACCCCCTTACCGAATAATTCTTTCGCACCCTCTATTTCTAACTTACGAGGTGACGCCCCTGTTGCGATAATAACAACCTTTGAAACATAACGATTCCCATCATCACATAAAATATTAAAACCGCTTTCAACATCACCTGAAATTGTTTTGGCAGAAACAAATTTAACTTTTGCCCCGAAAGATTCTGCCTGATTTTTCATAAATTCAGATAATTCTAAACCACTTCCTTTCCAACCAGGATAATTTTCTAATACGGCAATACCGGCAGTTTGTCCACCTAAACGGTCACCACCAAGAACCAATGTGTCTTTACCAGCACGAGAGCAATACAATGCGGCAGTCAATCCCGCAGGTCCAGAACCCAAAATTATAACGTCGTGCATAATAAC
>CALXNF010000003.1 GCA_944389685.1 uncultured Alphaproteobacteria bacterium
GGGCTTTATCAATATTTGGCGTAGAAGCCGACAAAACAGTAAAACAAATGTGTTCAGAAGTGCAAACAGCTTGCACGGCATTATTAGATACTATAGAAGGCGGACAAGATTGGAATACAGGTATGACACAAATAGCCGCAGACAAAACATACGACGCCATTATTAAAACATGTAGAGAAGTCGGAAAGTCTTGCATAATTCAGTCATGTAAATCCATTTCTGGGAACTTTGGCCTATGCGAAAACATTCAAACATCAGTCAATAGAAAAGCTATCGTTAACCGCACAGCTTGCTGGGAAGAAGTTCTAGAATGTGTCGAAAGTGCAGGTATTGATTCTATAAATGCGATAACAGACCAACAAAAACTATTTATAGACGAACAAAACGGGGCGTTTTATACGAAACTATACGGGACATATGATATTGCGGATATTACTAACGACGAATTAGAAACGGATTTTGATGAAACTAAATCTTGTATAATCGGGGAAAACGGTAACTGTATATATGATATTTGTGCATCAGAATGCGGGTTCGATGGAAAGAATCAAAACTATACAAGTGCAACATCAGATAAATGTCAAATATGCCGTCTGGCAGAAAAAGTTTGGGGTAATTGCGAAGCGCATCCTGCGATCAGCTTGCAAAATGAAAATTCTCATAACAAAATAAAAATTCCAGAAAGTTCAGAAGAAGAAACATTACTATCTTGGTTTGCAAAAAATACTAATACAGAAAAATTAGAAGACAGTTGCCGTGACACATCTTGCGGGCCCGGCATGATATCACATTGGGATCCAACAACACAATCTTCAGTATGTGTATCTCGTACAGATTTTACTGATGATAATGAGATGTGCCCATTAGATGCCTTCTGGAGAATTCAAATAGGCAATTTCAACAACTGCTGTAAATCAACAACATCTGGTGAAGCGGGCTATCGTGATTCTTTTGGGAACTGCTGCCTAGGGAATCTTACAGGCAGAACAATAAACGGCGTTAATTGGAACACAACTACAGGTTATTCTAATCCTAATGCAACACCAACAATGCTTCCTATAAACACTAATGAGGTTACAGGCACGGTTCCAGAAAATAAAAATGGGGGCTTATGTTTACCAGAAAGCTCCAAGTTTGTAATGGCGTTCCCATTAACAGGAACTTACTATGGGAACAATGATATTGGGTTCTTGTTCTGTACAGGTACGACAGAAGGAACAGATCCGACCTCTACATTCCCGTCTGGGAAAACAGTAACTTGTAACGGAAATTATATAATTGTTACAAAAAACACAGGAAAGTATATATTACCTAATTACACAGAAACTTTAGGTAATATTACTCAACCTACCACTAACTTTTACCGAGAAGCTGGTGGACAAAACGTTTGTGAACTAGAATATAAAGAGACAGCTTGGCAATGGCTAAAAGGCACCACAAATGACAAGGAAAGCTGCGAAAACCAGACTCCGGTCAATTGGTTAGTAGAATAAAGCGATAAAAAAATAAGTTGTTTTATTTATTTTAAATTAAAACTATCTTAGAAAAAACATCATTTATTATCACAAGGTCTTTATCAGAAAAGTTACCTAAAACCCAATCTGCGGGATCCATCGCTAAATTAAAATCCCGCGGATGACCTATGCCAATACGAATTCTCCGATAATCAGAACCAACTGCGGCATCAATAGATTTTATTCCGTTATGCCCTGCACTACTGCCACCGACTTTTTCTCGAAACGTTCCAAGTTTTAAATCCATATCGTCATGGATTACAACTAAGTTTTCTAGCGGTATTTTATAAAAAGACATTATTTTACCAACCGCTATGCCGCTATTATTCATAAAAGTTTGTGGCAAAGCAAACATAACTCGCTTATTGTTTAAAAATCCAGACCACGTCAAAGCATTATGCTCTTTTTTCCACGTAGCATCTTCGGGAACAAAATGTTGCACGGCCATAAAACCAACGTTATGTCTTGTGCGTTCATATTTATTTCCCGGATTCCCTAATCCAACAATTAAAAAGGGTTTATTTTCTTGCATATATACTTCTCTTTTTTTTATTATAATATCATATAAAGGAGAAAAATATGAAATTAAAATATATTGGTGTTTTAACAATAATTTCTATTTTATTTACAGGTGCCAAAGCAAATGCAGGCATGTTATTCGATTTGTATGCAGGCGCAACAATCGGTGCAGGTGCCGCAACAATGTTTTTTGACGAAGAAGATGAAACTCACTCTGCCCAATCTTATGGTGCAGTTATCGGTATAGACATCCCTGTATTAAGATTTGAATTAGAATATGATTATCTTCAACCTAATAATGCCAATTTACATTTAGGTATGATAAATGCATATGCTAAGCTACCGACACCTATAATAAATCCTTATATAGGTGCGGGTATAGGCAATGTTTTTGGTGGAAAAGTCGGTGACATAGATGTAGACTCTATAATGACTTATCAAGGTATGCTAGGGGCAACATTTGATATACCTGTTCTGCCGCTAAAAATTGATGCAGAAGGTCGCGTTTTGTATACGCAAGACTTATACAAATTTGAAAACGAGAAACCAGACTTATTACAATATGAGCTGCGTCTTAAATTACGTTATATATTCTAAGGTAAACATATGCTGACATTAATTGACGGTAATTCAATATTATTTCGTGCATACTATGGGGTACACAGCCGTTTGACCCGTTCAGACGGTACACCAACAGGGGCTGTTTACGGATTTTTTAATATGATTTTACCGTTATTAGCGTCGGCAAAACCTAACGACGCTTTTGTATGCATTTTTGACGCTTCTAGGACATCTTTCCGTCAAGACATATACCCTGCATATAAAGCGAACCGACAAGAAACCC
>CALXNF010000004.1 GCA_944389685.1 uncultured Alphaproteobacteria bacterium
TATAGCAATTTTGAACCTTGCGGTCAAGGTACTTTATGATATAATGCAAATGAGAGAACAAACAAGTACTAAAACAGAAAATATTGATACCTGGGGGAATTTATTATGAGAGACCAAACAATTCAAAAGCTAAATCCCGCAAATATTACAAGCGAAGTTTATATTATCGCCCCTACACAGATAGAATACATATCACAACTTTTTGCGGACAGCGTCGCCGACGCTTTAAACCTAAGAACTTTTTCACAAAAAATCCGACAAATTGCGGAACTTTCACTTAGAAACGCACTAGGTGCAGCAAAGCATCAAGGTGAAAAGAAATAAAAAACGCGCTTATAAGCGCGTTTTTTACAACATTGTGTCATCATAAACAGAATATGTAGTTCCATTATATTTAATTTTTAAGGGTCCATCTATAGAGGTACTCATACTGCCATAAAATGTTGTTGTTCCAATTTTCACGTTCAACGAAGGTGTTGTTAGTTTTTGATCATTTAAATAAATTTTTTTTCCGTTCACATTTAACGCCCGTCTAGCTTTCGGACAAACCGTGCCACCAGAACAGGAATACCCAGATGGACACGTTTTACAAGAATTACCATACGCAGGGCTGCTTATTGATTGCCCGGTCCAACCCGATGTTCCGCAGTCAGAAAGGTAGTACCCACTACTACACTCATAGTATTTCTTATAAGAAGGGCAACTATAACCATAAGTAGTTGGTATTAATGTGGTTGCGAAACCTGTGTTTATATAAAAAAACGCAAATAATACAGTAAAAACACTTAAAAAACGAAATCTTCTTCCCATGCGTTCCTCTCTTTAATGCTTTATTCTAAAAAAATTGCATATTTCGTGCAAGAGAAAAATATGTAAAAATAATCATTTTCATTGCAAAAGCAAAAAAAAATAGTACCTTTACAGAACGACAGATGGGCAGAGCATAGCTGACGGCTTTAGCGTCAGAGGAAAGTCCGGACTGCACGGGACAGCATATCGGCTAACGACCGAGCGGAGCAATCCGACGATTAGAGCAACAGTGACGAATCGACTGAAAGACATCGGGCGAAACGGGCAATCTCTATGCGCAGCAACCTCAAATAGGTCCCCGACGCAAGTCCCATGCATGGGGACGGGTAGAGGGCTTGATGCCTTGTGGTAACACATGGTACAGATTGATTATGCTCGCTACCCCAGATTGGTTGAAAGACTGAATTGGGGCAGTACAGAATCCGGCTTATAGTTCATCTGTGCACAAAAAAACGCCCATAAAGGGCGCTTTTTTTATAATTACAGCTTTATTTCTTTTCAGAGAAATCAGCATCACGTGCACCATCTTCTCCGGATTTATTCTCTCCAGCTTCAGATGAAGTGCCCGCCGAAGCAGCTTCTTGAGATGCTTTATAAACGGCTTCACCTAATTTCATTGACTTTTCTGTCAATGCGTCTGTCTTTGCTTTTAAACTCTCGGCTGTTGCATCAGATTTTGCCAATTCATCAGACAACTCTTTCTTAGCGTCTTCAATTGCTTTCTTTTCGTCCGCGCTGATTTTATCACCGTGTTCCTTTAACGCTTTTTCTACTGTAAATACGGCTGTTTCGGCATTATTCTTAGCTTCTGCCAATTCACGCTTTTTCTTATCGGCATCGGCGTTTGCGGCGGCTTCATCAACCATACGTTTGATTTCTTCTTCGGACAACCCACCGTCTGATTTAATAGAAATCGCCTGTTCTTTACCTGTGCCTTTATCTTTTGCAGAAACGTGTACGATACCATTTGCGTCAATATCAAAAGATACTTCAATCTGTGGCATACCACGTGGAGCAGGGGCAATACCTTCCAAATTAAACTGACCCAGCAACTTATTATCAGCCGCCATATCACGTTCCCCTTGGAATACGCGAATTGTCACTGCAGACTGGTTGTCTTCCGCAGTACTAAATACTTGTGATTTCTTTGTAGGAATTGTCGTATTACGGTCAATCAAACGAGTAAATACGCCTCCTAAAGTTTCAATACCTAAAGATAACGGTGTGACATCCAACAACAGTACGTCTTTCACATCTCCTTTCAAAACGCCACCCTGAATTGCGGCACCTAAGGCGACCACTTCATCAGGATTTACGCCCTTGTGAGGTTCGCGACCAAAGAATTCTTTTACAGTTTCTTGTACTTTTGGCATACGTGTCTGACCACCGACCAAGATAACTTCATTTATCTGACCCTTATCCAAACCAGCGTCTTTCAAAGCCTTTCGGCAAGGCTCAATTGTCTTTTGAATCAAATCATCAACTAAAGATTCCAATTTTGCACGCGTCAGTGTTGTATTAAAGTGCTTTGGACCGGTTGCATCTGCTGTCAAGAACGGTAAATTGATATCTGTTGATGTTTTAGAGGACAATTCAATTTTTGCTTTTTCTGCCGCTTCTTTCAAACGCTGCAACGCCAGTTTATCACCAGATAAGTCAATGCCTGTCTGACCTTTGAATTCATCAATCAAGTACTTCAAAATACGTGCATCAAAGTCAGAACCACCCAAAGCTGTATCTCCGTTTGTAGATTTTACTTCAAATACACCATCGACAATTTCCAAGATAGAAATATCGAACGTACCACCACCTAAGTCATAAACTGCGATTGTACCGTTCTTATTCTTATCCAAACCATATGCCAATGCCGCCGCAGTAGGTTCGTTTACAATACGCAAAACGTTTAAACCTGCGATACGACCGGCATCTTTTGTTGCCTGACGCTGAGAATCATTAAAATATGCCGGAACGGTAATAACTGCATCTGTTACTGTTTCACCCAAATAAGCCTCTGCATCCTTCTTTAATTTTGCCAAAATCATCGCGGAAATCTGAGATGGAGCATATTTTTTTCCATCTATTTCCACCCAAGCATCGCCATTGTCACCAGCAACAATTTTATACGGAACTCGTGCGGCAATTTCTTTAACCGCCGGACTATCATAACGCAACCCCATTAAGCGCTTAATTTCATAAATCGTATTTTCTGGATTTGTCACAGCTTGGTTTTTAGCAGTAATGCCAACCAATTGTTCACCACTGGATGTCATTGCAACAACAGACGGTGTTGTACGTTGACCTTCTGAGTTTTCGATAATTTTTGGTTCTGTTCCGTCCATAAAAGCCATGGCGGAATTGGTTGTACCTAAGTCAATACCTAATACTTTTCCCATTTTTTCACTCCTTCAAAACTGTTTTCTTTTGCTGCCTTAGCATATAGTGAACACGAAAGTCTTTTTCAAGACCATAGGAAAAAAATAATAAAAAAACCGCCCCAAAGGACGGTTTATCTTCTTTTACAAAGCTATTATTTTTTCGCTTCGGCGGCAGGTGCAGCAGCAGCGGCTGCAGCTTTTGCGTTATCCGCTTCATCCGGCATTTTACCACCGATTGTCGCGAAGGCCAATTCTGCTTGGTGCAAACCTAATTCAACGCCTTCTGGCAGTACTAAATCAGAACCATGAACAGAATCACCGATTGTCAAATTAGTCAAATCAATTGTAATTTTTTCTGGGATGTTATTAACCAAACCACGCAAAGCAACTTTACGTACTGCAAAGTTCAAAACGCCGCCCAGTTTCAAGCCCTTAGAAACTTCAGCATTAATAACCTCGACAGGAACGCTTACGTTTACAGGCTTTTTAACATCGATACGTTTAAAGTCCGCATGAATAACATTATCTGTTACAGGATGATATTGAATATCCATTAACATTGCGTCTTCTTGACCATTTGCCGTATCAATTTCAAACAATTTTGTACGTAAACTTGGTGTCTGCAACAACATTTCAAAGTCACGCCCATTCAATTCAATTGAAACTGGTGCTTTCTTTTCACCGTAAATTACGGCAGGGATATTCTTGTTCTTGCGGATGCTACGTGCGGCCCCCTTGCCAGCAGCGTTGCGAATTTCTGCTTTTAATTTAATTGCCATTTTTTATTCCTTTTTATAAAAGTCTTTACGTTTACGTGACCTCCAAGGGTGCCACGCGGGCTGTATTATTTACTAAATTTATTGAAAAATCAAGGTTTTTATTCGCTGACGCGTTGCAAGAATAAAAATCTTGCCCGACCATATGTTTTATCTTTCAAAACGGTCCAGCCATGTGGGGCATTTTTTGAATTTTCTGCCTCTTGCTCCCATATAACTATGGCACTTGGTTTAACGCGCTTAGCCAAAGACCGGATAAAAGCATAACCAACATCTGCCAAATCATAAGGCGCATCAACAAAAATCAAGTCCGCAACCGTACCGTATTTTTTTACTCCAGTCATAGCATCCATTTGTTCGGTTGTCGCAACCGAGTCAACGTCCAGCAAAGCTAAATTTTTACGAACGGTCTTTATAGATTCTGATGATACATCCGTAAATATTGCTTTTGCGTTTGGATATCTGGACAAGCATTCTATACCAAACGCACCACTGCCAGCGAAAGCGTCCCAGACAGTAAAATTATCATCAGGGTTAAAGAACCCTGCTGACATCATGTTAAACAATGCAGCGCGTGCTCTGTTCTGAGTCGGTCTAGCATCACGCGGCAAAAACAACTTTCGCCCATGAAAGCGTCCTGAAATAATTTGCAATTTTGAATCCATAATGTAAAGTGTACATCATGAAGTTTATGAAGCAAGCCATAATTTTAGCAAAAAAAGCAAAGTCTCACGAAGATGTCCCGATTGGGGCGGTAATCGTTCGTGATAATAAAATTATCGCCCGTGGAGAAAATCAGGTTCAAAAGAAAAAAAATCCGATTTTACACGCAGAAATCATTGCTATAAATCGTGCCTGCAAAAAACTTGGAACGAAATTCTTAGACGGCTGTGATATTTATATATCGTTGGAACCATGTGCAATGTGTGCGACGGCGATTTCATTTGCTAGAATCAATAACGTTTATTATGCTGCATCTGACGAAAAGGGTGGAGGCATATCAAGTAATGCCAAAGTATATGAAACAGACCGCCATTTATGGAAACCAAATGTAATACAAGTTCCAGAATATGCTGGGGAATCCGCAAGTTTATTAAAAGACTTTTTTGCGGAACGCAGGAAAATAAAAAGCGGCAATTAAAATTGCCGCTTTATTAATTAATCAATTAATGATTCACCCGTCATATCGGCAGGTTGCGGAATTCCTAATAATTTTAACATCGTCGGCGCAATATCCGCCAGCCCACCATCTCTGACCTTATAATTTTTATCAGAAACTACGATAAAGTTAACAGGATTGGTCGTATGTGCGGTCCAAGGAATATTATTTTCGTCATCCCACATTTTTTCTGCATTCCCATGGTCGGCAGTAATTAAAATCGTTCCACCTAAATTTAATACTGCCGGAACTAAACGAGATAATTGTTCATCTAAGAACTCCATCGCCCGAATTGCTGCCGGTTCTTTGCCGGTATGACCGACCATGTCGCCATTTGCATAATTTAAAATAACTACGTCGAATTTGTCTAATTTAGGCAACAGAGCATCCGTTATCTCCAAAGCAGACATTTCCGGTTTTAAGTCAAACGTAGCTACATCTGGAGACGGGATCAAAGTTTTTTCTTCACCTTCAAAATCTATGTTTCGTTCTGCATCAAAGAAATACGTCACGTGATTATACTTTTCTGTTTCCGCTATACGTAATTGCGATTTTCCATTTGCTGCCAATATATCCCCCAAAGTATTTTTTACTTCTTCATCTGGTAAAAGAGCAGGGCAAAATTCATTTAAACCTTCACCATATTGCGAAAAGCATAACATTTTCGCACCTGTTTTTAACATTGCGCGAACTATTTGACGTGCACGGTCGCTGCGATAGTTCCCAAATAAGAACCCGTCTTTATTTGTAATTGCCACATCACCTTTAATTATCGTGGGACGTATAAATTCATCTGTTTCACCACGAGCGTAAGCTTCCGCCAAAGCTTCTTCTATTGAATCAGCAGTAAACTCGGCTTTTGCATTTGCAATTGCGTTAAAGGCAAGTTCTGTTCGATCCATATTTTGATTTCTATCCATAGTATAATAACGCCCAGACAAAGTTCCCCAAAATGCTTGTTTAGTTTCCAAGAACTCAGCCAAAGCATCTTTGATTTTTTCAACATAAACAGGTGCCGATTGCGGTGGTGTATCACGCCCATCAGCGATAAAATGTATGCATAATTTTAATCCCGAATTCAAAATATGGCGTGCAATAGTCATCATATCATTAATATCAGAATGTACTCGTCCGTCAGACATTAAGCCTGCCATATGAACAATGCCACCGGACTTTTGAACTGCATTAATAAAATTTTGCAAGGGTTTATTCGTATTCCAATTTTCTAGTTGAAATCTGCGCAAGAATTGATTTACGACTCGACCAGAGCCAATTGTAATATGACCGACTTCTGAATTACCCATCGTATTTTCTGGTAATCCGACAGCAGGTCCACTGGCGTCTAATTTAGAATGAGGATATTTTTTCAATAAATCATTAAAGAATGGCATTTTAGCCATTAAAACTGCGTTGTGTTCGGCATTTTCACGAATACCTACGCCATCCATAATACACAAAACAATTGGTTTAGTCATATTTAAGTCTCCACTATATACTGATAACGAAATGTATCATAGCTGTTTTTTGATTGCAAAATCAAAATAAAAATTGTATAAATTCAGTATATAGGAAGTTTATCATAATAAAAGAGAGATAATAAAGCCATGAGTGGAAAACCTTTTCAACCGACGTCTGTTGACGAGCACATTGGACAGCGCGTACAATTGCGCCGAGTGATGATGGGTTTGTCACAGAAAGATTTGGCGCAGATTTGTGGTGTCACGTTTCAGCAAATACAAAAATATGAAAGTGCAGGGAACAGGATTTCCGCATCACGCTTATTTGAATTAAGCACGGCTTTAGAAACGCCGATATCTTTCTTTTTTAAAGGGTTACCTGGTTATATGCCGGAACCGACGCGCAGTGGTCGCATACAACGCGTATCGGAACAAAAAGCTGATGATCCACTGGCAAAAAACGAATCCCTGCAGTTAATAAATTTATACTGGAAATTACCAAATGATGATCAACGCAAAACAATAATGAATATGTTAAAAGCGTTAAATGGCGAAGCATAAAAAAACCGCTGAATGCGGTTTTTTTATTAATTAATCAATGTAATTCCAGTTGCGGTAAGGTCTGTATCCACAAAATTCATTGTTCCACTGGTATTTGTAGTTGCATTTGTCCCTTCATTTGTATCCGTCAAATCGACACGAATGAAAGTATTCGTATTTCCTGTTGCCGCTGTTGTATTTCCTTTTACGCAATTTATATAACCATCAGGATCGATCAAAGTCCAACATTGTTGTGCAATATCAGTATGTTTATCTTTACCTTTACCGTATTGTAAAACCCTTTTATCATATGCAACCGTTTCCGAACAAAAACCAGTTGAAACTGCATTACTATCAAAAATTTTTCCTACATCACAAATTACACACGTTCCATCATCTTCTAAAACTCCTCCACGTAAATTTGTTGCACACGGCTGGCATGTTTTATCTTCAGAGGATAAAAAAGCATATCCACTCTCACGACACCGATATTTATAACACCCTTCATCACTATTATATTCTAACACCATTGTCGTAGTATCAAATAAAATGCTAGGCCAATTTTCACACATTTTGGTAAGACCACAAGCAGCCTCGTCAATAGCAACACAATCATTCTCTGCCGCATTTGCAGTATACCCATTTTTACACAACAAAGTTGCTTCACCTGCCGCCCACACCTCAACGCCACTTTTATCATTGTCATAAGCCTCTCTCCGCGCCCGAACCACAAAAGGTGTAGCCCACGCACCATGTCCACTTGGCAACCAATCTGACACAGCTAAAATCATATCATGCTCTTGATTATAATTAACATCGCAGGAATCTCTTTCACCTAAATGAAACATGGAAATAGATGTTTCTACTTGAGGGCTATTTGACATTGTTAAATTATCAAAATCGCTTCTTTTTAAAGGCACCGAATCACACCCATCAGACGTTGTTTTACCACAATGATCCCCGCTATAACCTGTTTTACACAACCAATAACAAGATTGCGTTCCTTGAGCTGGTTCTGCATACAAAGTCCATGCATTCCCCTTGCTTCTATGTTTTGCATGTATAGTCGTTGGACAAAAATATGCGCCATGCTCATTAACATCTCTCGCAACCAACATAAGGACACCCATATTACTACCGTCTAAAGAACACTGACTAGGCGTATTATTATCTATACTATACCCTCCCTTACACGTGTCTTTATCTTTTCCTATCGTAGCGTTTTTTAAATCAGACCAATAACAATAACTCATTTTCGGATTTTTCCAACTAGCTTTCAAGGCACTTATATCTTTTCCACTTGCGAATGCACCACAAGGTACTAAAACACATAAAAATAAAAATAAAAATATTTTATTATTACTTATCATTAAATACTTTCCTACTTATTTTGCAACAAAGCACGTTGATTGCTCATAATAACCTCCAAGTTGATTTTCGCATTGACGTTTATACCATGTTTCTGTAAAAGTACACTCATCACTTGCTAAATCATAAGATGCAACAGGTTCTTGGCCATCCTCATTATACGACAAGCATTGTATCATGGTCGTATTTTCAACACAGCGTCCCCAATTGACATTCTCATTTCCTCCATAAACATCTCTATAAAAACTGGTAAGGCTTTTCGCGTTTTCTGTACGGCTGTCTATAGCATCATCGTTCCCAAGCCAGTACCCGTCCAGATTTTCGCACGTCTCCATTAGGATATAATCCATGTTTTCTCTAAAATTTTCTTTGGCTTTTGTTATTTGCGCTGAGAAATTAGTAATATCCTCGCTCCCAGCAGCACAATTTTGTCTTACAAAATTTTCAAGATTAGTATTCAAGGCTTCTTCTGTCAGGGTAACACAATTCCACGGGTATTCTTTCGTTCCACTTGTTGGGGTACATAAATCCCTTAAATAGTTGTTTATTGCTGTTTCACAACCTTCACCTATGCGAACTGTGTCAACAGTATCGACAAACGATAACAACGCCGTCAACCCACACATTTGTTCCGCAGCTGCACCTGTGGCATTTCCGCTTACAAGTCGACCATTACCATCAAATTCACAATTTTCGGTATTCCCATATAATGACGCACACGCTATAACTTGATCCCTACACATCGCTCTTGCTGCGGTCGCACTTAACGCCCCAGTATATTGTGAAGTCGTATTATCAAAATCTTGCAAAGCCCCTGTCTGCGTATCATAACACTCCGCCATCGTACTTACACAAGACATCTTTACTTCTTCTATCTTTTCATCCTGAGCTTGGGCAATTTCAATCAATGCCTGACGCTTAAATTCTTCCCATACTATATCCGCCATATCTCGGCAAGAATCCAGAGCTGTCTCGGCAAACATGCGTCTACTATCTAAGAAAGAGTTGAATTCAGGATTCGCCCCCAACACATCAGTTGCATCACTTGCATTCACACCAGGTAAAGTTATCAAATCGGCCAACTGGAATAAGCGTGGCGAATAAATTGCTTCCCCAGTGCTTTGATTTATATAAGCACCAGTATAATCTAAGCAACGGCTATAATTAGCACCACATGCCGCATCAGACTGTATAGCATTCCGAACACTAGCAATACATTCATTCACATCGGCTGAGTTATGAGACTGATATTCTTCTAAACGCGCCTCACGTAAATATTTCTCTGCGGTACGAACTGTCTGTTCCAAACTTTCCTTCTGAGAATTTATATTCTTTTCATATAAGTTGCAGTCTTGTGTAATCATTATGCTATACGCACTGCGTGCCATAGTCAAAGTTGCGTTATT
>CALXNF010000005.1 GCA_944389685.1 uncultured Alphaproteobacteria bacterium
ATTTACTATATCAGACATTCCAAATATTTTGATAAGAAATGGTATTTAAATAAATATTCGGACGTTGCCGAAGCTAAAATGGATCCTGCTAAGCATTACTTAATATTTGGGTGGAAGGAAAACAGAAACCCTGGTCCTTTATTTTATACTGAACGTTATTTCCAAAGGAATCCAGACGTACTAAAAGCTAACATTAACCCATTATTGCATTACGAAAAGTATGGTAAATATGAAAACAGACCTTTGGCACCTAAGAAAATAGAAAAGAAACCATTAAAAATAAATTATAAAACCTATAACGATTTGACGCGAGATATCAAAAATAAAATTTCTGTAATTCCGTCCGATATAGATCTTATCGTAGGTGTTCCTCGCTCTGGTATGTTACCGGCATATATAATAGGTTTGGCACTAAATAAGAAAGTTTGTTCTTTACCAGAATTTACGCATGGTATTTTAGGAAATTCTGGTGTAAGGAAGACAAGATCTGGGGATGATATTAAAAAGATACTTATTGTGGATGACACTGTTAATACTGGTATGGCAATGGAGAAGGTTAAAGAGGAACTTAAGCCGTTTGGAAAGAAATATAAGTTCGTCTTTTTTGCTGTGTATACGTCTGGTGCTGAGGCCTCAAAGCACGTTGATATAGCTTTGCATTTATTACCCCAACCTAGAATGTTTCAGTGGAATTATTTATATCATGGGTTCATGTCAAGTGCATGTTATGATATGGACGGGGTTTTATGCATAGATCCTACGGAAAAAGAAAACGATGACGGAAAAAATTATCTTAAATTTATAAAAAATGCGAAACCGTTATATTTACCTAATAGACCGATTGGGTATATAGTGACATCTAGGTTGGAAAAGTATCGTAAAGAAACGGAAGAATGGCTGGCTAAAAATGGTGTCAAATATAAGAAATTATATATGTATAACGGTACTGCCGAAGAAAGAAAACGTCTTGGGTTACATGCAGATTTCAAGGCAGGAATTTATAAACAAATAAAAGATTCTGATATATTTATAGAATCAAATCCTGGGCAGGCTAAAAGGATTGCCGAATTAACAAAGAAAAATGTGATATGTTGTTTAAATGATACGCTGTATGTTGGCGCATAAATTAACGGGGTTTATATGAAGAAATTATATCGCTTTTGTATATATATAATTATTGTAACGGCCTTATGTTTGTTGGGTTTGTGGGGATATAATTTTATATATAACAAGCAGTTAAAAAACGAAATAGCGATGACGGAAATTGATACAAAAATATATAAGCCTTATGTTTTAGGGACAGAAATATCGTTTAAAGAAGGCGGAAACAGTGCAGAATATGTTAACGTGGCAGACGGTTGGGGTGGACAAGAACCTGCTCATAGGTGTGCGGTTGGTTCTGAAACGATAATGCGATTATATATACCAGATAGTGTAGGGGCATCGCTAAGGTTGGTTGTAGACGCGTTTGGGGTTTTCCCACCCAAAACGGATAAGTATCAAGAAATAACGATTTTTGCAAATGATATTGAAATTGGCGTATGGCGCGTTGGACTTGACGGTCCGTTTAATATCGAAATTCCAAGTGATATAATTACGGATAATACGTTGACTTTGCGTTTCGTGCCGGCAAAACCCTATAGTCCCCCACCAGATATAAGAAAATTAAGTATGGCAGTTAAAACAGTAAAGATAGAGAAAATATTTGGTGCGCAAACGAAAAAGAAAATAGGTAAATGGGTAAAAGAAAATCTTATGGATGGCGGTATTAAGCAAACTTATGATACTAATATCTCTAAAGATGAAACGTGGGAATAGTTTTGATATGGCGAAAGAAAGTAGTATTAGTTTATTAGCCCGAAATGCATTTGTTAATAATTACAAGCGTATGTGGCCGTATGTAAAACCCTATTGGCGGCGAGGTTTGCTTTCAATCTTATTAGCGATGCCGATTGGGGCATTAGAAGGCGTTATTGCTATGTCATTGAAGCCGTACATGGACTTAGTAATGATTGATAAGTCAATTCAGGCGGCTTGGTATATTCCTTTAGTGATTGTCTTATTTACTTCTTTGCAGGGTGCATTAACGTATGCTGCAAATTATTTAAATACGTGGGTTGGGGCCAAAATTACTAATCTTTTAAAATTAGATTTGTATAAAAAAATGCTGGGGTTCGAAACGAATTTTTTTAGTACTAAGAATTCTGGGGATATCTTGCAAATGTTCAATAGAAACGCTGATGCAGCGTGTGCAGGTTTATTAACAAATCTTAAAAATTTTGTTCAAAAGGTTTTTACTGCTTTATCGTTAATTTTTGTTTTATTTTATAATTCTTGGCAGTTGGCTCTTGTATGTGTAACCATTTTGGTTGTTGCTTTTTTACCTATGACCACGCTGAAAAAGAAGATTCAGTCTGTTTTTGACAGTTCTTTGGTTGCAGAATCATCTTTGATGACCGCTTATAACGAGACGTATGCTGGAAATAAGACCATTACCTCATATAATTTGGCAGAATATCAACAAAATAAGTTTAAAAGCATTTTAGATGGTGTTTTTAATTTGCAAATGAAGATGGTTCAGCGAACAAGGTGGTTAACGCCAGTTATGCATATAATTTTATCAATTGGAATTGGTGCGGCGATATGGTTTGGTTCGTATTTGGTTTTAAGCGGGATAATAACAAGTGGCGGTTTTGTATCGTTTTTAACTGCTTTGATAATGTTATATAACCCTATGAAAAGCTTAGGCTCTAATTACAATTCTGTTCTTATGTCATTTATGGCGATTGAGCGAGTGTTTAATATAATGGACAGCGTACCTGCTATTGCGGACAAGCCAGACGTAAAAGAAATGCCGTCTTCGCATAAACGTATCGAATTCAAAGATTTATTTTTTGAATATAATAGGGGCGTTCCAGTATTGAAAAATATAAATCTGACTGTAGAACAAGGGCAGATAATAGCACTGGTCGGAAATTCTGGTGGGGGAAAAACTACGTTAGTAAGCTTGTTGCCACGTTTTTACGATCCGACTAAGGGCGCAATTTTAGTAGATGGTACGGATATAAGGGACTTTTCTTTAAAATCATTAAGACAGAATATTGGCGTAGTTTTTCAAGATAATTTCTTATTTGCGGGGACTATACGTGAAAACATAATGCTTGGGAATGAACAGGCCACAGAAGAGCAATTAAACACAGCTATAAAGATGGCGTGTTTAGATGATTTTGTATATAGTTTGAAAAACGGTCTAGATACTCAGATCGGTGAACGTGGAATATTATTGTCTGGGGGGCAGAAACAACGGGTTGCAATTGCACGCGCTTTCTTAAAAAATGCTCCGATATTGATATTAGATGAAGCTACCTCTGCGCTGGATAATAAGTCGGAAGCGGTCGTTCAGCAAGCAATAGAAAATTTGATGAAGGACAAGACTGTATTTGTTATAGCGCATAGATTGTCCACTATAAGAAACGCCTCAAAAATAGTCGTTGTGAACCATGGAGAGATAGTAGAGGCGGGAACGCACGAAGAATTAATGCAACATGAATGCGGGGCCTATAAAACTTTATATGATATGCAGTTTAAGTGTAATACGGAAGTTAAGTAAAATTACTATGGTTGTGTGTTTAGAATAATGTGAGGGATGCCACTCGGTTAGTGATTATTTTAATTCACAGGACAAGCAGATTGTATATATAACAGTAATGAACTTTTCATCTGTAGATTGTGATTGCGATGCGCATCAGACGGATCCTGTTATGGCGGATTTGGGGATCGTTGCATCAACAGACCCAGTTGCAAATGACCAAGCGTTTGTAGATATGATATATGCGTCAAAAGACCCAGGTGCGAAGAAATTACAGGAACGTATTGACAGACAAATGGGACGGCATATTTTGCCGTATGCAGAATCAATTGGGCTTGGTACAACAAAATATGAGCTAATAGAATTAGATTAGCCATGGCAAGGAATCAGCGGTTAAAAACCGCTGATTTTTTCTATAAATATATTGAAAATAAGCGTGTTTATGTTAGGTTAGTTGTAATGAAAGGTGTAAAAGAACATTTGACCGCAAATAAAATGCGCGAGCTTTTTGGCTTAGAGTATCAGTTTATGAACTGGTTTGATTATGATACGTTTCTTTTAAACGATGGCACGGTAGTATCAAAGAGAGATTCTGCCACATACAGGGGATTTCGAGGAATTCTGAAAAACGATGTTCGTTTTGATAATTATTGTGAATTAGTTGCGGTTGTGTCTTTAAGTATAACACCATATCCATATTCAAATAGTCCATTTTGGGGACAGATTGTAAGAAACCCGAAATATGTCCAACCGAATATAAAATTTTTGGGAGAAACTGGTTTCGCAGGTACAATAGTATGTCGTGATAAGAAGACGGGGCAGATATTACCTGTACCAAATAAGTGGCTTTACACGTCTACCAGTCATTGTATAATTCCCGAACGGACGAAGACGAATGGCTTACCTGGTTTAGCGAATTTGATAGAAAGTGACGTATTTTGCCAAGATTATGAAACGTACG
>CALXNF010000006.1 GCA_944389685.1 uncultured Alphaproteobacteria bacterium
ACGATATGTTAATTGTTCCTATTACCACATTGAAAAAGCGCATACAGGGCAGCCGTTTTCCAAACTCTGTAAGCATGATAACAATAAAGTTAAAAGAAGGTGCAGACAATGCGTTAGTAATAGAACAGATAACTGCCCTGCTTCGTGAACGCCATAAATTGGCAGATGACGCAGCAGACGACTTTCAGATTATGGATATGAAACAAGTTATGGAGGCAATGGATACTGTTACGGGTTATATGACGTTATTATTAGTTGCCATTGCAGCGGTATCTCTTTTAGTTGGTTCTATAGGTATTATGAATATGATGCTTGTATCAGTTGCGGAACGTACGCGAGAAATAGGTATCCGTAAGGCAATCGGGGCACGCGAAAGACATATTATTATTCAGTTCTTGTCAGAGGCAATATTGATATCTTTTATGGGGTCTATGGCCGGTTTATTGTTGGGAGTTGGTTTGTCACAAGGAATAGGAAGATTCGTCCTTGGTTATAATGTCCCATTTAGTGCATGGCCTGTTGTGGTGTCTGTAACTGTTGCGGTTGTGGTTGGATTGGCGTCTGGTGTTATGCCGGCAATGAAGGCGGCTAAACTCAATCCAATTGATAGCTTGAGATACGAATAAAAAACCGGCATTTGCCGGTTTTTTATGCTAAATTCATTTTCTTTTGCATTTCGATTAAAACAGGCGTTTGTATACCTTTTGTTTTTGCGCGTCGTATTAAACCTGCCAAAGCAAATATACCCTCAACCGTACCCTCAGGTTTTTCACCGCGGGCAATTGCCATACCACCAGCAAAGTTACGGCTTGTCGCTGAAGTTGCTGATAAGAACAAGTCCCCTATTCCGCACAAATCTAAGAATGTTGCCATTTTTGCACCGCTTGCAAGCCCTAGTTCCATAACTTCATTCCAAGCTTTTGTAAAAAGTAATGCCCTTTCATTTTCGCCGGCTGCCGCAATTAAGTTATATCCACATATTAATGCAACGGCATTTTTTCCAACACCGCAAATTTGGGTACCTATAACATCATCACTTGGATTAATATGTAGTTTATTTAAAATCTTTTTTCCTATTTCAACGGCTTTTGAAGTACCTGCTAAAGTACTTCCCGTTGGAATTCCGCGTGCAACTTCTGCCGCAAATTGTGGCCCTGATAAAACACCATAATCTTTAACTTTCGGCATTTCTGATGATATTATTTCGGACATAAAATCACCAGTCGAGTTTTCTGCCCCTTTTGTGCAAACGATGATTGGCTGCCCCTTATAAAATGACTTTGCTTTACGCAACGTTTCACGGAAAAAGGCGGCAGGTGTTACTATCAGCCATGCTTCACAATTCTCCATTTCTTCCATGTTGCTTGTCACTTTTAAGTTTTCAGGTATCGTAATATTTTCAAATTCTTTTATATTTCCATCATAAGACCATAAAATAATATCTGAACCACCACGTGCAGATACAATAGCAAGTGCCGTTCCCCATGCACCTGCACCTATAACGCCAACTTTCATTTTGTTTCCCTTAATTTTTTCTGAATTTTTGGAACAACTACTAAACCATCATCTGATAATTCAATTGCCCGTATATAAGCATCCTTGGCCAGTTTTTTGTCCCCTGCTGCTATATATAAATCCCCTAGTTGTTCAAACAAAGATGAACAAGAATAAGATATATTTCCAACACGGACTAATACGTCCAAGGCCGGCTGAATGCCTTCTCTTACTGTTATTACATAACCTAATGTATCCCAAGCCATAATGTCTGTAGGGTCTTTTCTAACTAACGTCATGGCATAATCATATGCGCTTTCAATTTCTCTGCCCTGAGAGGCCCATATTTTTGCCTGCAAAGATAAAATTTCTGCGTCTAAGGGCAATGTTTTTGAAGCTTCGTATAAATCTGTCTGGGCTTTATCAATTTCATCGAAAACGTAATAAATATGCGCCCTGCTCTTTAAGAAAAATGCCCGACCAAGCTCGGTTAAATTTTCATCTTCTAGAGCCATGTTAACAGTTTTCAATGCTTTTCGTTTATTCCCTTGCTGGATGTTGTATGCAATTAATTTATTTATTGCTGGAACGAATAAGGGGTTCTTTTTAATAGCGATTTCTAGCTGTTTAATATTGCCGTCTTTTTCGGCCTTACGTAAAACGCTAAACAGATAAAAAGGACTATCTTTTGGTATTTTATTAAAAAATTCTTCAAAATTTCCAACGTTGTTATAAAAAAACTGACCAAGATAATAGTTTATTGCGTCACTGTCTTTACCGAAATTGGGACTTGTTATTTCTGCAAAGCGTAACAATAAAATGGATAAATCAGAATACATCATTATCTGAGTATGAGATACCGTTTGAACCAAACTGAATGCTAGCGCATTTTTTACCCCTGAAAACATTTCCCAATCTGGAACGTTTTCATAATCTAACATGTACATTCCACCGGGGCGAGATGTAAAATCGTCGTGTAATTTATGTGCCGCATCCATTAAATTATTATGGTGATAAAACGACATTAAATATAAGTAATCGTTTATATTCATAAAATCTATTCGTACTTTAGAAAAAGCTTCTGCGGCTTTTTCAACATCCCCCTTTTCTGCATATATTTGCCCAGTAATAAAGTTTTGCCAGGATTCATTTGTAGGTAAATTTTTGATGAATTTTAATGCGTCTTTTTCTTTGTCTACTGCGACAGATGCCCATATGCGTAACGGAGCCGCTAAAGCAGATTCATCTTTTTTATGACGTTGGTATAATTCTTTCCAGTTGTCTTGTTGAACCAGATAGGCATCATAAATTAGTCGGGATGCTGTAGTTTTTTCTTCTTCTAAAACCATAACTTCATCTGGCATTTTCCCGCTTAGAAAATCAGATAAAAATTTTGTAGTTTGAACGACTGGGTATTCGGTTTCGGTTAATTGGGCGGCATATTTTGACGCATTTTCAAAGTCGTTTATGTAAATTGCATGTTGCGCCGCAAGAAACGCTCCGTATTGAGTTTCTGGGTAAATGTGATTTTTTTCGGCGTTTTTTGCATAGTTATGATACCAAATCGCTCCGCTTGTTATTATTAGAGCACCGATAAGAGTAATTCCTATAAATAATGTTTCTGCTTTTTTCATAGTAAAAATATGCTACAATAATCTTCATGAATAATAAAGAAAAATTTAATCGATATGCTGAATTATTACGAGAATGGTCGTCCCGCATGAATTTAGTGGCACCAAGCACATTGTCCGATATAGAAAACAGACATTTTGCTGATAGTGCTCAATTGGCTGAAGTTTTACCTAAAGATGCCCGTGTTATAGATTTGGGCAGCGGTGCCGGTTTCCCAGGTGTCGTTCTTGCTATATTAGGATGGAATGTCGTTTGTATTGAGTCTATCGGTAAAAAGGTTTCTTTTTTAAACGCTGTAAAAAGTGATCTAAAATTGGATAATTTAACTATTTATCATGGCAGGGTTGAAAATTTTGTTTCTACCCTGCCCCATAATGAAAAAATAGTTTTTACAGCTCGTGCATTTGCACCACTAGTAAAAATTATGGATTATGTAGCAAAAACACACAAACCGCTTTTTTTACTTAAAGGCCGGGAAATATCGGCAGAAATAAAAACAGCCGAAAATAAATATAAATTTGATTATGAATTAATCCCCTCTAAAACAGGTGATGGTTTTATAATAATAGTTAAAAAATACCGGTAGTTTCACGTGAAACTATAAATATCTTTTTGATTTTAGCGCGTTTTAAGATTTAAAAATATAGTAGGGTTTTGACCGGCGATTTTGTTTGTTAAAGAATCAATTAATGTAATGTTTTTTCTTTTTTGGTTAATGCTTGCGGCCTCCCAGATGTTCACGCTGCCGCGTTTGGATTCAAATTGCCATAATGGTGACCATATGCCAAATTTTGGATTAAATAATGCCGCATTACCGAAACTGCAAAGATTGTTTGTCTGATAGCTTTTTGTTAAAGATTTTTTTCCCATTTCCTTTTTTATGGTCGCAATGTATAAACCTTTTTGAGTTTCTTTAAAAAAATGCTCGGTTGCGCAAGCCATAACAACGTCAGCAATTTGTTGGTTGTTGAAATCTATGGGCCAATCTAATTTTTGTTCTTTTGCAATTTGTGTTATTTTTTTGTCCGCTTTAAGTATGAATAATTTATTCGTTGGATAAACTGTATCGTTTTCATATCTATAATCAAGGGCTTCTATTATTTCAGCTGCAGGGGCGATGATTTCATTTTGTGCGGCGATAGCACCGCGCGTCAATGGATCAAAGAAATTTGTATTTTTTGTCAAATTTTCTTTTCTTGCGTGTTCTAATTCGTGGCGCATAATTAATGTCATCTGATTATTATTTGTTTGGCAAAAATTTTTTACTCTTGACGTTGAATCACCTGGTTCAAAATATGAAATATTTATTTCGCCGTTATAAGATTTAAAAACGCCGGCTGCCAAAATTCTTTTATCAAGCATTTCATTTGTTATTGTGACAGTGTCTATTTTTAAAGTTGTTTGTTTGTTTGTTATTTTTATACCGGTATTTGCCGGTTCGTTTAAGTCTTTTTTTTGCAATTGTTGGCAGCTAAGCGCCCCTAAAGATAGCGCAATAGTAAATGCTAAAGAATAAATCGGTGCAAATTTCATGCTTTTATATATAGTATAAAAAAGTAAATTGTCAATATGTTTGGCGGTTGTTTCATATGAAACAAAAATTATTTATTTGTTTATACTGTGTTTTTATGTTTAGGCATATAATGCCTTGACCGAATCATTTTCTTTGTTCTATTCTTATAATAAGAAAGGAATTTTTTATAAGGATTTTTAAAAATGGTGCAAATAATTGCTTTTGCAAATCAACAGGGTGGAGTGGGAAAAACTACTACGGCGATAAATATTGCTGCGTCATTGGCAACAATAAAAAAACGTGTTTTGCTTGTTGATTTGGACCCTCAGGGAAATGCCGGTACAGGGTTAGGTTTCGTTCGCGCAGCGCACCCGCAAAGTGTTTATGGTGTTATTATGGGGACTGCAAGTGCGGCGGACAATATTTTATCTACCGCGGTTCCGGGTTTGCATATTATGCCTTCGTCCGTAGCCTTAGCCGGGGCGGAAGTTGATTTGTTAGATATGGAAAATCGTGAATATCGTTTGCGTGATGCTTTGATGCCTTTGTATGATTATTATGATTACATTTTATTAGATTGCCCACCGGCTATGGGATTTTTGACTTTGAATGCTTTGACAACTGCAAATAATGTTGTTATCCCATTACAATGTGAATTTTATGCTTTGGAGGGTATTAGTCATTTAGTTCGTTCTATTGGCGAGATCAAAAATAAATGGAACCCAGAGTTAGAGATACTAGGGGTATTATTAACGATGTATGATAAGCGTTATGGTGTTACTCGAGTCGTTGAAGACGACGTGAGGAAGACTTTTGGTGATGCTGTATTCAAGACGGTTATACCACGAAATATTCGAGTTTCTGAAGCCCCAAGTCATGGGAAACCGGCGTTGTTTTATGATTTTAATTCAAGTGGTGCACAGGCGTATTTACGCGTTGCAACAGAAGTTGTACAAAAAACTCAGGGGGAATAATTTATGTCTAAATTCGGATTAGGTCGCGGTTTGGCGGATTTAAATAAGGAAATGGGAACTATCCCTGATATATCCATATTAACTGGTGCGGAACGCGTCGTTGTAAAGCAGATTCCTTTGGTGCAAATTGGTGCCAATCCGGATCAGCCACGTAAAAAATTTACAGAAACAGAATTATCCGATTTGGCTGCTTCCATAAAGGAAAAAGGTGTTTTACAACCAATATTATTACGTTCTGTATCTGGTCGTCCATATTTGTATGAAATAGTCGCAGGTGAGCGGCGTTTTCGTGCTAGCAAGCTTGCCGGGTTAACGGAAATTCCGGCGTTGATAAAGCAAATTACGCCTGAAAACGCGATGGAAATAGCTTTAATTGAAAACGTTCAGCGTGAAAATCTAAGTGCAATAGAAGAAAGTAACGCATATAAAAATATAATGGAAAAATGTGGGTATGAATTAGCAGATGTTGCACGATTGATTGGTAAGTCAGAAAGTTATATTAAGAATGTGATGCGTCTGGATGTTTTGCCGTCGGAAGTAAAGCAGATGGTTGATGACGGTCGGTTAAGCCCTTCGCATGCCCGTTTATTAACGGTTGCGGAAAATTCTATAGAGTTAGCAAATTTAATCGTCGACAAAAAGTTATCCGTAGCGGAAGCCGAAAAAATCGTTAAAGGTTCCACGCGGAAATCGACAAGTCGGGCATATATTTCAAAAAGTATAGATAATGATACTTTGCGTGATATAGAAAACAGAATAAAAAATGCTTTGGGGGTAAAGGTAAAATTACAAGAAAGAAAAGGCGGAGCAGGGCAGATAATTTTATCTTTTTCTACGCGCGTCCAAATGCAAGAGTTAATAGATAAACTAACTAAATGAAAACAGCCGGTAAATACCGGCGTTTTTATTTAGTTTTGGCTATAAATAATAAATAAAAAAAGACCGGTATTTGCCGGTCTTTTTTTACAATTAAAATATTATTTAACTGTTGTTGTGGCGTTACGATTCCATTTCCAAACTTCTTCGCCTGTACCCTGAACTAATGGGCGTTCTTTACCATAAGAAATTGTGGAAATACGTGCGGAATCAATACCGTCTTTTACCAATACTTCTTTTGCCGCATTTGCACGACGTGCACCTAAGGCCAAGTTGTATTCTGTTGAACCGCGTTCGTCGCAGTTACCTGCAATTTGAATCTTTACGTCGCCATGATTCTTCATATACAAAGACTGACCTAGCAAATTATCACGTGCTTCGTCAGAAATTTCAGAAGAATTGAACGCAAAGAATACGCGTTGATCATTTAAATCTGCTGGTTCTACGATTGATGAACCGCCGCAAGCGGCCAACAAACCTGCAACACCAGCCAGCATAGCAAAGTTTTTGATTTTCATGAAAATACTCCCTTGAGTTTCTGTTGCTCGTGTTCTATTTTAGAATAAAAGGTTTGAGAAAGCAAGGAAAAACAAGTTATGGACAATAGAGATTTAATGGATTTGGTTTTATCAGGAGTTAAATGGGAATTAACAGAAATACCTATGGCATTTTCTTCGATGGCTCAGCTTTCGTTTCCCAGTGCAAATACAGACGTAGGAACCCATAATACGGAAAGAAATTCCGAAAATGTTAGTGAAAGAACGCATACGTCAATTGTTCCACCGATTATGCCACAGATTGCGATGTCCGTTGATACCGCAGCGGCGATGGCTTCGCGGCCGGTTGATATAGATTCTTTGTGTCGTATGATTGCGGAGTTTAATCATCCTTTACGGGGCGGTGCAACTAATGTTGTTTTACCGCATATTGCACCGAAACCAAATGGGGTGTTGATAATTACGGACGTTCCAGGAGGGGATGATGATGCTTCTGGAAAAATATTATCTGGGGTAGCGGGTGATTTGTTAGACAAAATGCTGTTTGCAATTGATATGACCCGTGAAAATGTATCTATATGTCCTTTGGTTTTTTGGAGAACACCAGGTGGCAGAACACCGACAAGAGACGAACTTGATTTAGCAAGACCTTTTGTAAATAGAATTATTAATTTATTAAAACCACGGTTGATTTTGACGTTAGGGACC
>CALXNF010000007.1 GCA_944389685.1 uncultured Alphaproteobacteria bacterium
TGGACAGATGCAGGAACTCGCAGACGAGCTGATTTTGCTTTCGCAGACGGTGTGTTTGGCCTGTATCAACAAAAATCTAAAAATATAATCCCTGTTAAAAGCTGTCCATTAATGCGTCCAGAAATAAACCAAATTCTGCCACAATTAGCAAAATTACCATGGCTGGGGGCCGGTTCATGCCTAGTAACCGTATGTGATAATGGCATAGACATTGCTATTACTTCACCAGTTCCATATTTTTCCAGTGAATTTAAAAGCGCTACAGAAAAATTATCAAACGTCGTACGAATAACTTGGAATGACCGTATCATAACGCAAAATTTGATTCCTACAATTACATTTGACGATAAAACCGTAGAATATCCGTCTGGTGCCTTCTTGCAACCCACAAAACAAAGTGAAAAAAATTTACGCGATTTAGTTCTAAAGGCTGCAACCGGTGCAAAACATATCGCAGATTTATTTTGTGGTTTAGGGAATTTTACATTTGCTTTGAACGCAGACGGATTCGATATCGCAGGAACAGGTATAAAAAGAGATTTATTTAGTCACCCCCTTACAGTTGGAATGTTAACCAAATATGATTGTGTGGTAATGGATCCTCCACGCGCTGGGGCTTTAGCGCAATGTAAAGAATTAGTAAAAAGCAATGTATCTAAAATAATCTACATATCATGTAATCCAACCACATGGCAAAGAGACGCTAAAATATTAACGCATGGCGGCTATCAAATGCCAACTCTTATACCAGTTGATCAATTTGTCGGAAGCGCGCACTGGGAACTTTTCTCGATATTTATTCGTTAAAAAAACGCCGGCGGTCGCCCGCCGGTGTTTCCGAATGCCCTGAAAGGAAGGAAAGGAGAAAAAGAAATGGGCATTCTAAACTTTCAATTTGGGGTCCAGAGTCCAGAGGAGAGAGAATGTAGGAGGGAGTCTGAATCCCTGAACCCCAAAGGAGGTTTTCACCCCGTCGCCGGGGTTTCCCCCTTTGACGAATCGAAATGTAATACATTTTTTATTATTTGTCAAGTATTATTGTCAAAAATATTTTTTAGTATTATTTTTAGGATATAAAGCAGAATTTTAGGAAATCGTCCTTGTTGCCCGTAAGCTTGGGCTGGAATAAAATCGATATCAGACATATGTTCCCATATGTCAAAATATTCGGATGTTCCGAACGGTAACCAGAGGAGAGAGAAAAATGACTCACGAAGATGTCTGGAGGGCAATAGAACGCTTTGCAACCGAGCACGGCATGTCTTGTTCGGGTTTGGCGAAATGTAGTGGGCTGGATCCAACAACCTTCAACAAAAGCAAACGGTGGTCTAAAGAAGGTCAACCACGTTGGCCGTCTACAAACAGTATATCAAAAATCCTGTCGTCTACGGGCGCCAGCATTCAAGACTTTACTAAATTTATTGACCCCCAGAACCAAGAAAGAGGATAAAACAAAATTTGAATTTTGGATACATAAAGACCGCTTGCTGCTAGCGGTCTTTTTTATTGGACAACTTTAAATGCTTTTATTATTCTAAAAGTAATATGTTAAATGGAATCAGAATATATTCTTCAGACGAAACATGGCGTCAAATTTTGACTGACTTGGGTGCAAATGTTTCTGATATATGGGACCCTACCTGTTTGAACTTTGATGCGCTGGGCATCATTGAACCGGCTACGCCGATTATAATTAAAACTGCCATACAAAATGCAGTGGACGGAAACATACAACTACTGCAACAAATTCTTGGTAAAAACGTAAAATTACCGTATATTCAAACACAAATAATTCTATTACTTTACAAATCTGGTGGGTTGTCAGCAAATGACTTACGAAACGCATTAGGTTATGCGCCTAATACAACAACTCATACCGTAGACACTGCAATTTACCAATTAAGAAAAACTTTCGGTCGAGATTTTATTAAGAATATAAATGGGGTATATAAAATTGGCAAGTTATAAACTAATTTCTTTTGATAAAATCCCAAGCACCCAAACGCATGCATTAAATATGGTGGCAACGGGAGAAGCACGTGACCATACCGTAATTATGGCAGAGGCTCAATCTGCTGGTCGCGGGAGGTACAAAAGGAAATGGGTATCTCACCATGGTAATTTGTATGCAAGTTTTATATATGCTATAGAAGAACGCGATCATAGACTTTCATATATGATTGCCGTAGCGATTGCCGAGACATTAATTTCTTTCGGAGTCCCCGCAAAAATTAAATGGCCGAACGATGTTTTGGTTGACGGAAAAAAAATATCAGGTGTTTTGACAGAATATGCAGGGGCTTTTGTCGTCATCGGAATAGGGATAAATATAAAAACCAATCCGACTGTACCAGATTATCAAACCACAAAATTAGATAATTATGTAAAAGTTGATAAATCTGATTTGCTTAATAAATTAATGAAAAATTTAGATAAATGGCGCCAAACAGATTTTCCTTTGGTTCGCGCAAGTTGGATGGATTTAGCAACAGGCTTAAACAAGTATGTAAAATATCGAGGAGAAATAGTCGAACTAATAGGCATAAACGAAAACGGCGCATTAGTATTAAGAAACGGCTCTCGTTATCTATTGGCTTACGGCGACGAAATCAGTATGCAATAAAAATTGTCAATTTATCTTCTTGACTTTTTGATAAAAATATGATAGAATACAACGCATAAATAGGAAAAATTGTGTCCGCAGAAAGCTTGCGGATTTTTTTTATTTCATAGTCGCACAATAATTTGTGCGGCTTTTTTTATTCCATAAACAAGAGGAATCTAAAAAATGCAGCTAACTCTGATAAAGAATCCGGACGAATCTAAATCTATCCCCTATAAAATGGCACGAATAATATACGCAGAAACACAAGCAAAATCTTTGTGTGCTGTAGAAGCACTTGCATCAATGATTCAGAATATCTCCGGTGCTTCAGGAATTTCTTTTAAACAAATAATATCTGACAAAAATTTATTTGATTCTTTAAATAAATCATCACCAAATAACAAATTATTAAATGTAAACCCTACAGACCGCAGATTTCAAATGTGTTTACGAGTAGTAACGAGAATGCTTAACGGTAATTTACCTGACTGTTGTTATGGTGCAACCCGCTTTCATCATGAAGACACCCTGCCCCAATGGGCAATGTCTCGTGGATATATTGCGGATATAGACGGTTTATTATTTTACTTATAAATAAAGGCATATTAATGAAAAAAATTATCAGTGGCGGATTCTTATCAGGGCATAGAACTTACATAATCTCTGGCATTGGAATACTATCTGCAATCGGCGCATACCTAGTAGGCGACGTAGACATATTCACAATGTTGCAATCAATTTTTACATTAGGCGGAATATATTTTCTGCGCAAATCTAGTGAAACTAAAGGAAAAACAAATGGAAAAAATTCCAGAAAAATTTCTTAACTCAGATGGAACTTTAAACACAGAAGCATTATTAAAATCGTATTCTGAATTAGAAAAAAAAATCGGGACAATGATATCAATACCTAACGAAGATTCGGATTCTGATACACGCGCAAAATTTAACAAAGCAATAGGTGTTCCAGAAAATGCAAAAGAATATCCTGTAAACGCTATGTTCGATGACGATGCATTAAAAGAAAAATTTCTAGAAATTGGTTTAACAACTTCTCAAGTTGAAAAAATTTATCAAGTTGCAGAAGAATTCTTAACACCTATATTATCTGATTTATTTAACGCAAAAAATGAAAATGATGCGCTTGCAGAATTAAAAAGTTTTTTCGGTGACGATGATAAAATGAAAGAAGCTTTACGAGAAATAAATTCTTTCGGTGAAAAATATTTACCACATGAAGCTTTTGATTCGTTATGCTCTACATCCCAAGGAATACGCAGCATATACGCAATGATGCAATCAATGGAGCCACGAATTCAAACAGACGATGTACAATCAAAAAATTTAACAGATAATGATTTACGTCGTATGATGCGCGACCCAAAATATTGGCGTGACCAAGATCCAGAGTATGTCCGTAAAATAGAAAATGGTTTTAAAAAATTATATTCGTAAAGAAAAAATGCACTTTCTTCTTTACTAT
>CALXNF010000008.1 GCA_944389685.1 uncultured Alphaproteobacteria bacterium
CACGACATGGTTCAATGCACCTGGTATATTCTTATTTTGTTTACCATCAATTTCGTTTTGCAAATCAGAATCTAACTTTTCTTTTGCAATTGTGCCATCAGTAATTTTATCACCGCTGATTGCACCGTCTTCTACTTTTGCGGGATCAAACTCTGCATTTGCAATCTGTTCTTGTGTCCATGTGGCAACTGCGCTAACAGAAGGATATTCCGTTGCCGCATTTAAACTTTCAGGATTTAATATCGTAACTTTATTAGATTTATCTTCTTTAGTATCCAACTCACCGTTCAATTCGTTTATTGCCCCAGTTAAGTCCGAAGCAGTTGTATCCAAAACTCCGTCACCGACCTTGTCCTGTAAATCAGTAATTGCACCACTTGATGCGATACCATCTGTTGCAGTTTTAATTGCATCTACAACAGCTTTAGCCGAAGGATATTTATTTTGATTTTCTGCATCAGCCACCAAATCATCCGTCTTATTTGCCAACGTCTGATATGTACTAGCAGCTGTATCAGAATCCAACTTTGTACCAATATCTGCCTTTAAATCATTAATATCCTTTACCAATCCTGCTTCTTCGTTACCAACGGTGGTTTCTAATGCCCCAACAGAACTCTGTATCTGATTAACGGTCTCTGTTTTTGCATAAGTGCTTTCAACCGTCCCTAAAATGGAAGTTTCTTTATTATCGACATACTGTTTGCTAGCAATCTCTGTAGTCACAGCTTTCGCAGCACCAGAACTTAATAAAATGACAGCCACAAAACCAGAAAAAGCAATTTTTGTTTTTTTCATTTTTCTTTTCCTTTACATTACATTGCGATTGTGTACCAAACCTTGTCACCATTTTCGTCGGTGCCCAAAATCTTATTTTCACCAGCCCCGCTCATCGTAACTGCATTATCCAAAGTATTTTGAACGTCTTCGGACAATTTAGTCTTTTCTATGCCAGCATCTGCAGCGACGTCAGCATTTGAAATATCATTCTTAGCCGCAAGAGTACCAAGCCCGTTAACTTTTGAACTATCTATAGATTCTACATTCGAAATATTTCCGTCTACGCCAACAACCAAAATATTACCACTATACTGAGAACCTATTTGTTTATCTTGTTTTTTCGCTAATTCAGATGCAATCTCTCCGCTACCAACTTCACCTATATTTTTTACCATCTCGTCAACTTCGTCTTTCGTGTAAGTTGTCGCTTTATCTGCTTTAACCTCTAACTGCTGAGCCAATTCACCGTCTGTCACATACCCTTCCAAAGTAGTGGTTAACGCATCATTTGTAACAACACCTGCACCTTCAATTGCAGCATCAACATCATCAGAAGTTACGTAACCGGCACCAGCCAATTCTTCATCAGTTACATAATTTTCCAATTCTGTTTTATCAGCTTTTGTACCTAATGCCGCAGTTACCGCTGCAGACGAAGGATACTTAGTTTCATCATCCGTTATAGTTTTTGCCTCTCGCGCAGAAACGTCTTGTTTCAGTGCCAAACTTGCATCAACCTTTGCAACATCTGCTACTAAACCCGCTTCCTCATTACCAACCGTAGCCTGCAACTGCTGAACAGCAGTTTTATCTGCTTTTGCATCCAACTGTTCTGTTGTCGCAAAACCCGCCAAATCAGAAGTTTTGGCATAGCCTTCTAGCTCAGCTTTATCCGCCTTAGCCGACAATTGTTCAGTAGTCGCATAATTCGAAAGCTCGGACTTATCTGCCTTTGCATCTAGTTGTTCTGTTGTCGCATACCCCGCCAATTCCGCCTTATCAGCTTTCGCATCCAAATCCGTCTTAAACGCTTTCGTCTCTAATTCTCTATAAACAGCGGCAGAAGAAGGATACTTAGTTTCATCATCAACAACTGTCTGTGTCTTATTAGAAACATCTTCCTTGCCTACTAAAGCCTCACTTATATCTCCGGCAACAATATTTGCAACCTTATCGTCAACCTCTGAAATAGTATAATAGTTTTCTAACTTAGTATCCACAGAATCCGTAGTTGCATAATTTAACAATTCTGATTTATCTGCTTTCGTCTCCAACTGTTCTACTGTCGCATACCCAGCCAAATCAGAAGTTTTTGCATAATTTCCCAGTTCGGACTTATCTGCTTTTGTATCTAACTGAGTATTCACATAAGACGTATCTGCCTTTGTCGCCAAACCACCGACGGCATTTGCAGCATCTATTGCCGCACCGGCGGCCAAATCCTTGGCCTCAGCAACATCTGCCGCCAACCCAGAAACCGTTCCTACATCCGCTTTGTTTGCCAACTGGGCATCTACATAAGAAGTGTCCGCCTTAGTTCCTAACGCATTATTAAAATCTTCGGTCTTGACATAGTCTGCCATATCAACACCGACTAGATCCGAAACTTTTTCGTCTACTTCTTGTTTATTATAAACTTCTTCTTTGGTATAAACATCTGCCGCATCTGCTTTTGCCTGCAAACCACGTTTTAAATCATCACTGGTTACCAAACCCGCAGTTGCAGCTGTCAACTCTTCCTTCGTAGCATATTTATTTGCAACATCAGCAACAGCCATATCTATAGCTAAATTCATTTCTTCAGTGGTGGAATACGCACCTAAATCAGCCGCATCTCCAGGCTCACCCTTTTCACCCTGAGGTCCCTGAGGCCCTGTAATTTCAGCCTTAGATATCAAAACTTGCCAATTGGAATCACCGGCATGACGCCACAAAACGTCTGTTTCATTTGCATCAAGCTCTATTTTAACATTTTCCCCGATTGCTTCCTCTAGCGCCTCCTGCAAAGGAATAACATTAATGAATATCTCGTTAGTATTATCATCAATACTTATATAACCATCATCGACAGGAATCAAAGAATCTTGTTTATTTAACAACTGATCACTAACATCTTCCGTAACTCCACGTAATGCACCAACTTCATCCTCTAAACGCCCGACCTGATCACGCAATTCTTCTAATTCACCGGTATCCACAGAACCGTCACCACCAGAAGAAGAACCGCCGCTTGGTGTTTGAGGGCGCAAAGAACTTCCACCACTTACAGAGGTTGCCCCACCAAGATACTGCCCGATAGACAAACGCGGCGTTGTCGCAACCCGCCCACTCGTAGTAGTCCCTGCGTTTACTTTCGTACTTGTTCCAGAAACCCCAGAAGACGGCGTAACCCTAACTGAACCACCACGGACAGAAGAAGAACTTCCGCCCGAACCAGCATTTGCCTCAGCCGCACTAGATGCACTTGTATATGTACCAGTTCCACCAAGCGAACGCACGGAAGAAGCAGCATAAGCCCCAGAAACAGCTGTGCACAATACACAAATTATTGCAAGCCTCGAAATCTTAAATTCGTTTTTCATCAATTCTCTCTACTTGTCTAATGATATCACAATTTTACGAATCGGGTCAACCGTTTTATACGTTAAAATTCATATCTAATACCAAGTGATATAGAATTATCTAAAATAAAGTCTATATCATTTTGAAACCAATATTTATTAGTATCATTCGGGAAAGTTAAATCATTTATTCGTTGCTCTATACCGGTCATACCAGAAAACCGATATCTAATATCCAAAACTAAGTTATAATCTAATTCACGCGAATAGCCTAACATCACACCAGCCATCGGAGAAAAACCATATTCCTTTCTTTCATTACCGTTAGAATAAATCGTATCTATTGTTGATATAGGCATTGCAGCCCCGACACCAGCACCTACATAAAAACCGTTTATAAAATCATAATAACCATTAAACATCACATAAGGAATTTGTAAAGAAAACTCGGACGTAGCATCTTTATCTTCAAAATATCCCATATAACCTGCTTCTAATTCAGCACGCCAAAAATAAGCAAATTTTCTTCCGCCAAAAACACTTCCCCCAAATACAGGTTCAAAAGAATATTTATCGCTACTAAACTCATCTGGTGCAACTACTCCATCTGCGACGCTATACTTATTTTCCCAATTTAAGAAATTTAAATCTGCACGTGCACCGACATACCAACCGGTTTTAGCTTTATCTGTATAATCATATGTAACCCGATAACCACCGTTACCATCACGCGTCAAATAACTAGGAGCAGCATTAACAGCTGTAACGCCAAACCCCAACGAAACAAACAAAGATAATATTTTTTTCATACTTTCCTTTCCTTTCTTTTTTATAAGAGTATACCACAAAAAACACATAAAGCCCAAGCATAAAAAACACTTATTGACAATTTTTTATAAAATTTGTTAAATGACATTAGTGAGATTTATAATGAAAGGAAATATAATGAAAAAATTTATCTTATTCGGATTAATAATTACTTTAACCGCATGTAGTGGCGTACCAAGCAACATAAATGACGACAAGGTCTTCTTTGAGTTCGATTCCGCACACATTTCAGATGAAGCACGTGCTGACTTAGAAAAACAATCCTTGTATATGAAAACGCACCCAGACAAAACTATTATATTAGAAGGTCACTGTGATGAACGCGGTTCTACTGAATATAATTTAGCACTTGGGGCTTTACGTGCGGGAAATGCCGCACACGTTTTAATTGCGGAAGACATTGAACCAGAAAGAATCAAAACAATTTCTTACGGTAAAGAACGCCCACAATATTTTGGGACAGGTGAAGAAGTTTGGGCAAAAAACAGAAACTCAACAACAAAAGTTGTTGATGCAGAATAAAAAACGTACCTTCGGGTACGTTTTTTATTTTTTGTGTACTTGACCACTTATGCTTTTTTTACTACCATTTTTCCTATGGAAGATAATACAGCTATTTCTTTTGCTAATGTTGGCGCACGTTATGATAATGCCAGAGAGGTTCTGTCAGACGTTTCTTTCAACATAAGCGCTGGGGCTTTTTACTTTTTATCTGGTGCATCTGGTGCAGGTAAAACGACTTTATTGCGCCTTATTTATCAATTACACAAACCTTCTCGCGGTCAAATAAAATTATTTGGTCAGATTACTAATAATATGACCAGGGACGAAATAGCACAGCTTCGCCACAAAATGGCAATTGTATTCCAAGAATACTCTTTATTATCACACATGTCTGTATTTGATAACGTTGCATTGCCTTTACGCGTTCGTGGAATATCCGAAGCGAAAATAAAAAAACTTGTTTTAAAAGTACTTGAATGGGTAGGACTTGCAAAATACGCCGATTCCAACCCTAAAACATTATCTGGTGGACAGCAACAACGCGTATCTGTTGCAAGAGCTATCATAATTCAACCAGCTATATTATTAGCCGACGAACCCACCGGGAACCTAGATGATGAAAATGCATCTCGATTAATGGAACTTTTTGTGCAAATGAACAAAACTTTCGGCACCACAATAATCTTGGCAACCCACAGTACAAAATTAATGGAGACTTACAAATTTCCTGTAATACACGTAGAAAATCATAAAGTTAATTTCGTTACATCAAAAGAAAAAACTTTACCGGAAAATCCGTCTACGAAAAAAATATGGAAAGGTCCTAAACCACAGAATTATTTCACAGAATTATCTAAACAATTTGATGATATTGGGAATGCATAAATGACAAAAAAGCCTGTTGTTTTTTCTCTTATACGCGATCAATCAATCTTTATGACCGCAATAATGTCATTACTTACGTTCTTAGCCGTTTTGGCTTTTGGTATTGCGCTTGCAATCGGGACTGGCGTTGCCCGTTGGAATTCTCAGTGGAATCTGTTCGCAACAGTTCAAGTTATGGATTCTGATAATTTACCGAAAGTAAAAAAAATAATTGATGAAAACAAAGAAAAGATAATAACCATAAACGAAATTTCTACCGAACAAATGAAAGATTTATTAGGTCCTTGGATTTCAAGTGGCGGTGCACTGGAAAATTATTTGCCCACAATGTATGAATTGCAATTTAATACTATTGGCGATTTAGAATCAGTTGAAAAACAAGTTTCGGAATTCGCTAGATTTTTAACCCATTCAAAAGCTTTAAAAAGTTCAACTTCTGCTGGTTGGAAAATGATTTTGATTTCTTCGTTTGTATTATTACTAACATTAGGAGCAATAGGTATATGCATTTCTTATATTGCCCGCAATACAGCTTTATTACACAGAAGAGAACTAGAAATATTAAATCAAATTGGTGCGACAGATACATATGTTGCCCGCCAAATGCAGATAATTATTGCAAAGATTTGTACAACTGCTGGGGCAATAGGTTTTATCGTTGCAGTTCCATTTTTACTGCTAATTCTTGGTGCCGCACACAGTGCTCGCGTTGGATTAATGGCAATGCTTTCCATTTCTGGTTGGGGCTGGTTTACTTTATTAATACTTCCTATTGCAATAATAATCTTTGCTATATGGATTACGAAAAAGACAACTATAAACATTCTGAAGAATAGTTAATGAAATTATTAACCCCATCTTTACTAATCATAACGTGTTTCGTTATCGGTGGTATGTTTTTCAAATCGTTTGCCCCACGAGGTTGCGAAAACATTCGACCAGATGATACTGTTTTTGTGCTTACTGGTGATATGCGACGAATTCCATTTGCCATGCGACAGTTAAGAAAATACCCAGGAATAGATTTATATATCATCGGTGCCGGAGCCAACGGTTCATTTGAAATGACGCGACGTGTCACTATAGAAACAAGTTCAAAATCTACCTATCAAAATGCACTTGCAATAAAAAAAATTGCGGAGTGTTCTGGTTTAGACAGGTTAGTAATAATCACCACAGAAGATCATATGAATCGCGCAAAATACTTAGTAAAACAAGAATTACCAAACTCTGAAATAGTGGCCTGCCCTGTTCCATTAACGGACATGCCAGTTACAAAAAGACTTGAACGTTGGGTGATAGAGTATATAAAATACATAGTCACACTATTCGGTATTAAAGAAGGTTAAAATAATAAAGGAAAAAATATGTTTAGAACGATTATATTTAAAATTTCGTTGGCGTTATATTTCATTTTATGGTCACCCATATTACTAATAGGTTTAATATCAAATAAATTAAACCGCTTTTTAGTATTAACTTGCGCAAATGGGGTTCTTGTTCTGGCCCGCTTAGTTGCAGGTATAAAATATAAAATACATTACCCACCGATTGAAGAAAACGGCATTCCCGTTGCACCAAACGGTAATATAAGATTAGACAGAAAAGCAATAATTGCAGCAAAACATATGTCTATTTTAGAGATAGCCATTTTGTCAAATTATGTTCCAAATTCTTTTTTCATAATAAAAAGAGAGCTGCTGTGGATTCCAATTTATGGTTGGGCATTTTGGAGAATGGGTTTACAACCTGTAAATCGTGCAAGAGGTGCCACAAATATGAAAAAATTAACCAACAGCGTCGCAAAAAAAATTATGGATGGGAAAGTTTTAATTATCTTCCCAGAAGGAACGCGCGCTAAACCCGGGCAAAAGATTCAATTAAAACGCGGATTGCTGTTTTTAGCACACGAATTAAAACTGCCGATTTTACCTGTTGGAACCGATGCAGGTAAGTATTGGCCTAAACATGGAAGGATGCATAGCGGGACAGCAAATATATGGTTTGAACCGATGTTACCTTGTAATGCTTCATTAGAAGAAATAAGTGAAGCTATCAACCGTCATAGCGCATAAAAAATCCCACATTGTGGGATTTTTTATTTGCACCAACTTTTACGACGCCCGCCATCATAAATTCTTCCAAGTTTCTCTTTTACCAAAACCTCTGACAAATCACGTCCATCCGCCATTCTTACCCGCGCATCAATTCGTCCAAGGTATTTATCATCTTTTATTTCGGTTAAATTTACGACAGAACCAACAGGCAAAAGCTCTGCCGTCCTGCTCTTTGCTTTATGCGCCATATTTATTTCACGTTCACATTGACCACTTATTTCTGGCGTATCAACATCCAATAATCTTACACGAACGGTTATTTGACTTTCATCCTCTAAAAGAACACGAGCCGCAAAAGTGTCACCGTCAAGCACCCTATCAACAACAGCAGGAACAGCACCTGCCGAAGCCATAAATACTAAAGCCAGCAAACAATGAAATAAAGTCTTCATTATCATGGTAATTTCGGCGACCACGTTGGCTCAACACCGTTTACATCATCCGGCAATTCTATCTCATAAATATTTTGCCCTGTAATATCAACGCTACGTATATGACTGATACGTTCAATACCATCCAACGCCTTTTCTGTTTCATAATAAACCAAACGACGTGACCCTGGGGCCCACGAAGGTGCTTCCATATACCACCCCCCAGCTAGAATCTTTTCATTACGACCGCGCGGATCCATAATACCTATATAGAAAGTATCATCTGCCATTTTCGTAAAAGCTATAAATTTACCGTCTGGCGACCATGCAGGTGTTGCATACCTACCTGCCCCATACGTTATACGCTCTACCCCGCCACTAGCTAAGTCCAACACATAAATTTGTTGCTTACCACTTCTATCTGAATTAAAAGCCATTTTTTTACCGTCGGGTGAATATGACGGACTGGTATTCAAAGAATTTCCAAACGTCAACTGCTTTAAAGATTTCGTCTCTATATCATATTCATATATATGGGTAATACCATCTTTCACTAAAGATAAAGCAATTTTTGTACCATCAGGCGAAAAACGTGGGGCAAAGTTCATTCCACCAAATTGTCCCAACCTACGCTGTTCACCTGTTTCTAAATCTAAAATCCATACCATAGGATCATCATCTCGATAAGATAAGAAAACTATCGTCTGCATATTAGGCGAAAAATGTGGTGACATAACAAATGTATTTTTATCTGAAAGATAGCGTAATCCATAACCGTCCTGATCCATTATTGCCATGCGCTTTGTTCTATCGTGTACAGGCCCTGTTTCAGCGATAAAAACTATTTGCGTATCAAAATACCCAACTTCCCCCGTAAGCCGCTCATAAATAGCGTCTGCCATTATATGCGCCAAACGTCTGGCTGATTTTTTTGAAGCAACAAGACTTTGAGCCTCTATCTGTTCTTTAGCATTAACGTCCCATACATAAAATTCTAAATTATAACGCCCACCAGATTCTGCGGACAATTTTGCCTGAACTAATACCTGTGCTTTTACCGCCGACCATAATTTAAAATCCGGCATTTTCCCCATGCTTACAAATTCCGGCAACGCATCACGCGAAACAATTCTAAACAAACCTGTTGACTTTAAATCGGCATCAACAACGTCACGTATCATCGCAGCGTCTTCCGTTGAAACATTACCAACTGTTTCTATTTTCTGTACCGCTACGGATATAGGTTCTAATGCCCCAGCAATAATATCAACCTTTAATTCTGCATGCGCAGGAATTATAAAAAGATTAACTAAAAGTAAAAAACTTAAAATTTTTTTAAACATATAAAATCCCCTTCCAAAATAACACTATACAATTCTATACGCTTAAAAACCAAAAAGCAAGAAAACCAGCCAATAAAAACCATATCCAAAGCCTTTATTTACAGCGATTTTAATCGCAACACAAACCACCATACAACCGCCACTACAAAAGCAAACACAATCGTATTGATGCCCGCAATTACAAATGTATTGACAATTGTCAATACGATGATATAGTCAGTTGTAAGTACGGCAGTATTGCCGCCTGTATAGGAGTTAGTGTATGCCAAATGTAATGCAGCAATTGTTCATTATGAACA
>CALXNF010000009.1 GCA_944389685.1 uncultured Alphaproteobacteria bacterium
TTGTGATACAAACGAAGGTTTCTGCGAATACGCGAAAATCGACGAATAATAAAAACCGCCTGAAAAGGCGGTTTTTTTATAGGTCTCTTGATTAAATCAATCCTGTCTTCATTTCATTTCCAATATAAAATTTATATGTTTTTGGTACAAACTGCAACAACGCAAAATTAGGGTCATCAGAACCCGTAAAACCAAATCTGGAATATTTGTCTTGCCAATATTTGCGTTTTTCTTCTATAGATTCTATGTTTATCATATTACCAAACAAGCGCACGGCATGGCGCGTTACTGGGTTAAAATAATATAAACAACATTTATTGTTTTCTTGCAGCTGTTCATATTTTGGTGATTTTTTCATTGTTAAAAAGTGAAGAACAAATGAATTAATGTTTTGGTTCATACCGTTCATTACATGACGAGTTTCTGGATACCCGTCTTGTCGAATTGTACATAATTGTACATCATCGCAAGACTTTATAATTTCTAGGATAGATTTAATTGTCTTGTTCATAATTTTTTATCTCCATTTCATCAAATATATCATCTATCATACGCAGAGCGGTATTTTGACAAGCGCGCCCGCGCCAAGTCATTAATTCTTCACCCGTAATTTGATCGGCGATGGATACATTAAAACGCCACCACCAGAAACCATTAAGAGGGCACCAAATTGGGTTAAAGTATTCATTCCGTTCTTTAACCTTTACAATATACCGTGCAGATTTAGGAATGTAATAGGTATCTATTTCTGAATCTGTTTCAGATTCTGACCATTCGATTGTTTCTGTCGCTTCACCTACGACAACGGTATAACCGCGTTCTTCCATCTTTTGTTTAATGCTTTTGCGCATACTATAACCGCCACGGTCCGCATAAAAAGTTTGCGTTGGGTCAATTGATTCTGGTTTAACATATACGCTATTACATCCTGTTAATAATAAAATTAGTATTGTTCCCACGGCTGCGACTTTCATATAATGCTCCTTAGGAATATATTTTATAAAAGAAAAGAATAAAAACACAAGTTTAATTGTTAAAGTCTTGCAATTTATATGATGACATTTATAATAATCTAAGATTTGCACCCGTGGCTTAACTGGATAGAGCATCGCCCTCCGAAGGCGGGGATTGCGCGTTCGAATCGCGCCGGGTGCGCCAAAAAATGAATTACGTTTAATGGACTTTCTTTTTAACACTTTTTTTCCATAAAAAGTGTTTACCAATATTTGTTAACTTTGCGATAAGCTTTATCTTTTTATGGTTTAATTTATTGCCTGTTTGGGCTTCATAATATTGAATCAGGTCCATTATATCATAACCAAGTTGCTGATATTTGGCCGCCATCATGCCAAAAGCATAATTTCGATTGGCTATGGCGGCTTCATCTAAATCTATAAGACTAGAAAAATTTCCGTCGTCATCTAAGATTGTGTTTTTTGTTGTGACGCCGCAATGATATAACCCAATAGATTTTTTGGTACCTAAGTTTGCTAAATATACTGCTCCAGAAAAAAGGGAAGCAATGAATGTGTTGTTTGTATCTGAAATATTGGTTTTGGCGACTCTATGTGTGTATTTATATTTCGAGCTTTTTAATTCACCTATACCAATCGCATCCATTTTTATAAAAGCATCAACGATATCTTTATAGGCACATTTCTGTTTTTCTTCTCCTAATCCATCGCCTATATGCTCATATAAAGTTTTTCCTGAAATTATTGGATATGTTTCTAGCCAATGAGTCCCGTAATTATAAATTGTTATTTGAGGCACGTTTATACCATGTGATGACATAATTTTGCTGATTTCAGCATTCTTTATAGCCATTGCAGGATGATTGAATTTACACACGAATGTGCCATTCGGAGTTTTCGCAAAAAATACACTTTTTAAACTTCCCGGAACGTTGGGACGTTCGATGGCATATGCGTCTTTTAATACGCTTTTTATTACATAAGTGGCTTCTTCGGTTCTCATAAAAATATTCTTTTAGTTCTGTTATAATATATAACCATATTATACCAAAAGAATCATTTGTCAATTAATTAAGTGAATTTTTTTGCAATGATGCCAGCATAAAATCATCTAAATCGCCGTCTAGAACTGCGTTAGAATCTGTTTTTTCAACGCCAGTACGGACATCTTTTACTAATTGATACGGGTATAAGACATAATTTCGAATTTGGCTGCCCCATTCAATTTTCTTTTGTTGAGCTAGCGCGGCATTTTCTTCTTCGGCACGTTTTTGCATTTCTAACTCATATAAGCGGCTGCGTAACATTTTCATCGCCATTTCTTTGTTTTGAATTTGGCTGCGCTCGTTTTGACAGGTTACAACCGTACCTGTAGGAATGTGAGTTATACGAACGGCACTGTCTGTTTTATTAACGTGCTGACCACCTGCACCTGAAGACCTATACGTATCTATTCTTAAATCTTTTTCGTTAATTTCTATTTCTATAGAATCGTCAACGTCGGGCCATACGTCGACAGAGGCGAAACTGGTTTGCCTTTTCCCGTTGGCGTTAAACGGCGAAATTCGCACAAGACGATGAACCCCAATTTCATTTTTTAACCAACCGTATACACGTTCGCCAGAAATTCTGTAAGTAATATTTTTTATACCTGCGGTATCGCCAAGGTGTTCTTCAATGACTTCACATTGAAAACCGTGCCTTTCTGCCCATCGGGTATACATTCTAGACAGCATTTGAGCCCAATCCTGAGCCTCTGTTCCGCCGGCACCTGCTTGGATGAATAAAAAAGCCCCGTTGTTGTCAGCTGGATCTTTAAACAATGTTATAAACTTTGCTTTATGTGAGCTAAGTGCTAATTTATCGATGGCAGCCAAAACTTCTTTGTCTTCAGGAGCCATTTCATATAAATCAACTAAATTTTCATATTCAGATTCTAATTCTCGTAATTGATTTAACGATTTTTCTAATCCAGATTTTTTTTGTAATATAGCACGGGCATTGTCTGGATCGTTCCATAAATTAGGTTCATTAATTTTTTCGTTTAATTCGGCAATTTGTTTTTCGAGCTCGTTCGGGTCAAAGAAACCCCCTTACGGCAGAAATGTCGTCAGAAATTTGTGATAATTTTTCATTTGGTATAATCATATTACTCATATTAACAGCTTATAAAGGTAAATCAATATTTTTATATTTTATTTATAAAATGAACAATTGCCTTTTTTTTTCTAATATGTTAAAATTTTTTTAATGAGAGGGGATTCCAATATGAAAAAAACGTTTTTTGCTTTTGGTTTAACAGCTTGTTTATGTGCGTCTTCTGCATTTGCAGTTTCTGCGGGAACTGTTGCAATGGATTCTGTTTCACGCGGTTCCGCTGCGTATATGACGTCTGGCACAACATCTAGTACCGCTAATCGTGGCTATCAGGGGTTGGCAAACGCGTATACAACAAATCAAAGGAATACATATTATATGGTTACGCAACCAGACGTTGACTCTGCGTGCAGAACTAAAATTTATAATTGCCTTGCGGAATATTGCGGTGATGTTACAGTCGTACCTGGGCAAAGAACTGGGCGCTGTCAATATGCCACGGAAAGCGAATTATATAATTATGCATTGTTATGCCTGCAGAAAGACACATCTGTGTTATTGCCCCAATATAATACTAATACGAAAACTAGTGCTGGCGGATTAAATACTGCGGCGCGTTTATGTCCCCCATATGTACAACAGGAAGTGATGTCCTATTTGGCCATGGCCAATATGGCAGATGAATTATCTAAGTCTCATAGTGATTTATGTTTACAGCGTCGTCAAGAGTTGACTGCAGCTATGGCTTGCCATTCTGTTGCATTAGCTTATGGTAATGAAACTACCAGCATGTTAACTACTCAATTAACTGATGCTTGTGGGGCAGGGGTGCCCGGTGGTTCCGCAGAAATGGTAACAAGGTTTGCCAATGCTGGAAATGTAGGCGCAAATGTCTGGGGATGGGCAGAAAAAATTCTGAATTTGGACATGAATCAAAAAGGGGAAGATTGGCAAATGGCCGTTGATTCTGTGTTGGCAAGTTATACAAATCGTATGAATTTGGCTTGTGGTGATGATTTGCAACTAAATACCGCATCTGTATCAACGTCTAATTCATCTCAACCTTCTACATTGCAAACGGTTGCTGCTTTGGCAACTGGGGTTGCGTTCCCGACCGCTGCACCAAATGTAGAAAATCCATATGAAGGGCAAAGTCTGTATATGGAAGTAAAAACCATGTCGAACGTTTATGATTATGCAACGGCTCAACAGTTGGTTCAAGCGGCCATGAGTAATTCCGCGGTTGCTCAAAATGACTTTTTTACAACAGCACAACTTAGCGACATGCAAACCGCTTATGTTCGTGGCACAAAAGTATTCATTGTTCGTGATAGTGCGCGGTGTTTTATAGTTCCTGTTCAAACTATGACGACACAAGAAACGAATTTGATTGCACAAGCTTTTTCAAGTTGTATAAGTAAATAATATTTTAAACCGCCCGGCAAGGGCGGTTTTTATTCCCGTATAAAACTTGAACGGGGAGCTTTTTTTTGATATAATTTATCCAAATGCAATTTACTAGAAGAACCATTTTAAAAATGACTGGGCTGACGGCAGTAATTGTGGCTGTCTTGCCAAGGGTTGCGTTCGCCGCAAGAAATTCTTTAAGAACGGTTCGTACTGGAATTCAACCCGGAAATAAAACTAGGTTAGTTATAGAAACGACTGAACGCCCTTCATATTCTATCAGCTATCCAGCTAATCAAGTCGTAATAACATTATCAAACACATCTGCCAATCGTTCCTTAGTCCCAGCAATGGCAGCGGGGACATTAGTTAATGCTATTACACAAGCACAATCTGGTGACAAACTACAAATAATTGCGGATTTGGCAAAACCTATTAATGAGATACCTAAAAGCAATATAATGTTGTTAAGCCCAAATGGCGATAATGATTATAGACTTGTGATGGATTTTTCTGCCAGCGGTAATGCAGCAGGGATGGTGGCTTCTGCAAATGCTAAGAATACGAGTTCTTCACAGCAAAGCAAAACACCAGCCCGCAAATACACGATTGTAATTGATGCTGGTCATGGTGGGAAAGATCCTGGCTGCATAGGTAAGGGGGGGACGAAAGAAAAAGTCGTTGTATTATCCGTAGCAAAGAAATTGAAAGACAAATTATCTGCTGCAGGTTACCAAACATACTTAACGCGTAGTAATGATACATATTTAAAATTAGCACAACGTGCTGAAATTGGGGAAAAGAAACATGCCGATTTATTCCTTTCACTGCATGCAAATGCGAACCCAAGACGTTCTATGAAAGGCTTTTCTATATATACTTTGTCTGAAAAAGCGTCTGACGAAGAAGCTCAGAAGTTAGCAGATGCAGAAAATGCAGCAGATAAGATAGATGTAAGCGGTTTTGAACAATTTGATAAAAATATTAGAATCGCGCTGTCTTCTTTACAGCAACACGCCGTTGCGGCAATGTCTGTTGAGTATGCAAATGGTTGCGCGACCCAGTTTAAAAAGGCAAAGATTACACAGCAACCAGGGCCTGCTGTTCGACATGCACCATTTGCAGTATTGCGTTCCACGGTTCCTGGTGCGCTTATTGAACTAGGGCATCTTTCAAATGCAAGTGAAGAGAGACTTTTAAAATCATCATCACATCAAGACAAATTGGTGGCTGCGATTGTGAAATCAGTTCAAGCATATGATTTTGATGTTTAATGGGAACTGTGGCGGAGACGAAGGGATTCGAACCCTTGATACGGTTGCCCGTATACACGATTTCGAGTCGCGCGCATTCGACCACTCTGCCACGTCTCCGACGTTTTGCCATTATACTTATTCGTAATTCTTTTGCAAGGGCTTTATATTTGACTTTATTGTTCAAAAGAATAAAATAACCGTCGTTATGAAAAGTTTTAATGGGCAAGTTTATGATATCGTTGCAAGAATTCCCGCAGGACGTGTGGCGACTTTCGGACAAATTGCAAGAATGATTGGACGCCCCCGTATGGCCAGGTTTGTCGGGTATGCATCAAATAATAAAAACAGTTGGCATCTACCATGGCATCGTGTTGTTTTTAAAGACGGTAGTTTGTGTGGAGAGGGCTTTTTTGAAGAACAATTTCGCTTATTAAAGTCAGAGGGCGTGAAATTTGATAAAGACAAAAAAGTGAAAATGGAAGATTTTCAGTGGGATCCGGACCGCGACAATGTCCCGTTAGACATAAAAGATTTCCCATTGGTTTTTTAAAAAAATCGGGAGCAAGCCCGATTTTTTTATTTTATTTTTTTATTGAGGCTTTCCTTATAAAGCTTTTCTGAAATGTCTTTTTCAGGTAATTTTTGCAGGCTTAAAAACCATGCTTTAACATCAATATCTTTATTTGTATTAGCTAATCGTTTTTTTAGTTCTTCTGTAGTTGATGGTGCTGAAATAACTACTTCATCGCCAATTTGCCAATCTGCGGGAGTTGCCACTCCGAAAGCATCTGTCGTTTGTAAGGCGATTAAAGTTCGCTTAATTTCATCAAAATTTCGACCGGTTGTTAACGGATAATATAAAATTGCTCTGATTATACCGTTGGGGTCTATGAAGAATACCGCCCGTACGGTTTTGTTGTTAGATGAATGGCTGTGAATCATTCCATATTTTTTTGCAACTTCCATGTTCATATCATCAATAATCGGGAAAGTAATGTCCATATTTGACCAATCGCGATATTTTAAATTTTTAATGGCCTCAATCCATGCTAAATGTCCGGTTAGTGTGCCGACAGACAAGCCAATTATTTCTGTATTTAATTTTTTAAAGTCCGATAACATAGATTGAAAGGTCATAAATTCTGTCGTGCATACAGGCGTAAAATCTGCCGGGTGAGAAAAAAGTATGACCCATTTGCCCGCATAATCTGATGGGAAATTCACAATGCCATTAGTTGTGTTTGCCTTAAACTCTGGGGCTTTGTCGCCTATCAAAGGCATTTGAAATATTGTGTCTTCTTGCATAATCTCTCTCCTTGGTTTACGAAATAGATTATACTTATATAACGTTTATAATATAATAGGCAGATAATCTTTTAGCCGATGATAAAAACTTTGTTCTTGATAAAATCAAAGAAGAAATTAATAATAAGTTGCAAAAGAAAAGGAAGAATAAATGAAACGTTCTGACATTGTCCGCTCTATACAAGTTCAATTTAAACATATGCGTGCTTCGGACGCCGCTGCTATATTAGATACAGTTTCTGACCAAATGATAGAATCTGTTGCAGATGGAAATAGAATAGAGATCAGGGGGTTCGGTACGTTTCAACCCCGTGCGAGAGCAACAAAAATAGGCTATAACCCATGTACTGGCAAACCGATGCACTTGGAAGCAAGTACAACCATACTATTTAAACCCAGTCGTGAATTAACAAAAAGAATGAACGAGCATTAAGATGTTATTTGGTAAAAAATCTGGAATTAAAAATCATAATCGTGAACGTTACGACCGTATTCGTCGTTTAATGTGGATAAAATGTGAATCTTGCGGTCGCTTAGTTTATTACAAAGATTATAAAACTAATCATTATATATGTCCGCGTTGCGGCAGAGCCTTTATAATGACACCAAAACAAAGGTTCGATTTGTTGTTTGATAATAACGAATGGAACCGCATAGAGCTGCCAATCGCATCAGATGACCCTCTGCATTTTGTGGATAGAAAAGCCTATATAGATAGATTGACAGAGGCCAGAACTGACACAGGGTATAATGATGCTATAACTACTGCAGATGGGGTTATCGGTGGTATACCAACTACTATATGCGTTTTAAATGGCGACTTCCTGCTTGGTTCCATGGGTCGGGCCGCAGGTGACGGTATAATTGCAAGTATGGAACATGCGATTGAAAAGAAGCAGCCTTTTATAATGGTTACCTGCAGTGGCGGGGCACGTATGCAAGAAAACATATTATCATTGATGCAGATGGCACGTACAACGGTCGCAGTAAATAAGCTGCATGCGAATGGAATCCCTTATATTGTTTTATTAACAGATCCTACATTTGGGGGGGTAACGGCATCTTTTGCAATGCTCGGTGATATTCATATTGCAGAAAAGGGTGCACGCATAGGATTTGCAGGACGTCGCGTAATAGAACAGAATATTAGAGAAAAACTTCCATCTGACTTTCAGACTGCAGAATATCTATACGAACACGGCATGGTAGATATGGTTGTACCTCGTGTAGAGTTAAAGAGTAAAATAGAAAAAATATTAAAAGTATTAACTAAGCAATCTCACACGCCTCATGCGATTACTGTTTCTACGCCTTCCTATGATAATAAAAAAGTTCGTGGAATGGGTGAAACTGAAGCATATGATAAAGTTTTATTAGCAAGGAATGAAAACAGACCGCATTTCTTAGATTATATAAATGGGATTGTCGAAGATTGGACTTATTTAGCTGGGGACAGGTTGTTCGGAGAAGATCCTGCCATGTGTGGTGGAATTGGTTATTGGCGCGACATCCCTGCTGTAATAATTGGTCAGGAAAAGGGACGTACAATAGAAACACGTCAGTTTCATAGATTTGGAATGCCTAACCCAGAAGGGTATCGTAAAGCGCAGCGATTGATGAGACTGGCAGAGAAATTTAAGCTCCCTATAATATCATTGTTTGACACAGCTGGTGCTTATGCAGGCAGCGCAGCGGAAGAACGTGGTCAATCTCAGGCAATTGCAGAAACTATTGCTACCGGTTTAAAAGTTAATACGCCGTATGTCGCGGTAAATGTAGGGGAAGGTGGCAGTGGTGGGGCCATAGCTATTGGAACCGGAGATAGAGTTTTAATGCTAGAAAATACTATATATTCTGTTATTGCCCCTGAATCTTGTGCAAGTATTTTGTGGAAAGACAATAAATATAAAGCCGTTGCTGCCGATGCAATGAAATTAACTGCTCGGGACATGATGGATTTAAACGTGATTGATCAAATAGTTGATGAACCTGCGGGCGGCGCACATACAGATTGGCAGACAACGATGGAATTGTTGGCGAATGCAGTTGTAGATCAATTACACGACTTACAAAAATTAAAAAAAGTGGACAATTCTGCGAGACGGGCGGAAAAGTTTCTTGCCATGACTCGAGATGTTGATTTCTGTGCACCTGACCATCCGTCAGAAGAACACTAAAGACTCTTGACCGCCCAGACAACACGGGCGGTTTTTTATATATTTTCCAGCTTGCATTTAAAAAACGAATTCTGTATAATATGCGACGCAACCACAACGGAGCGTTGGCAGAGTGGTAATGCAGCGGATTGCTAATCCGTGACCGTGTTATAGCGGTCCATAGGTTCGAGTCCTATACGCTCCGCCAGAAAATAAAAAAATGACGGTTCTTTTTATTAATTTTTATTGCTGTTGTTAATTTGCTTTCAGTCTGAGCAGACGTGTTTTCGTTTGCAATAATTTTTCTATTTAATTATCATTTAATCTGTATATAAAAGGAAGTGCGTATGACAATCAAATTATTTAATACTATGTCTAGAAAAGTTGAAGAATTCAAACCGTTGGTATCCGGGAAAATGGGTTTTTATTCTTGCGGGCCGACAGTTTACCACTATGCGCACATAGGCAATTTGCGCCATTTTATACAAAATGATATTTTAAAACGTATGTTTCGTGAAAATGGTTATGATGTCACACACGTAATGAATATCACAGATGTCGGACATTTGACAAGCGATGCAGATTCTGGCGAAGACAAAATGGAAAAGGGTGCCGCCCGAGACAATAAATCTGTATGGGAAATTGCTAGTTTTTATACAAACGCATTCCTTAAAGATTTTGATGATTTAAATTTAATCCGTCCAGACTATATGCCAAAAGCAACAGAATATATCAATGAGCAAATCGCTTTAATAGAAAAACTAGAAAAATTGGGTTATACATACCGCATAGAAGACGACGGAATTTATTATGACACAAGCAAATTTCCTGATTATGGAAAGCTTACTGGTGGCAGTTTGTCGGGCAACCGTGCAGGTGCCAGAGTGGAATTTAATGATTTAAAACGTAATCCAACGGATTTCGCTTTATGGAAATTTTCCCCTAAAAACGAAAAACGACAAATGGAATGGGACAGCCCCTGGGGGATAGGTTTCCCTGGCTGGCATACAGAATGCTGCGCGATGAGTATGAAATTATTAGGCGACCATTTTGACATTCACACTGGCGGGGAAGATTTATCAAGAATTCACCATAACAATGAAATTGCTCAATCAGAGCCGCTTGTTGGTGCTCCATGGGTTTCATATTGGATGCACACCAGCTTTTTAGTTGATAAAAGTGGCGAAAAAATGAGTAAATCCGCCGGCGAATTTATGGGGTTAGACGCTATTAGAAATCGCGGTTACGATACAATGGTATATAAATATTTAGTGTTGTTAAGTCATTTCCAAGCGCAATTGGCTTTTTCTTGGGCGGGGCTAGAATCTGCTGCTAATGGTTACAAGAACATAGTACGCCGCGTAGCAGAAATATTGTCTGATTCAAAACCGGGCGAAGTTAATAAAGAAACTTTTGATTTTTGGCACGAAAAAATATTATCTCCGGTATCCGATAATATGAAAACAGCCGAAGCATTAGTTCAAATTCAAGAACTACTGCGGGATAATTCCGTAAATTCTGCAACAAAAATTGCGCTTTTTGAATTTATTGACCGTTTATTTGGATTGCAATTTATTGACAGAGCAACAAAACTGAATGAATTAGAGTCAGAAAGTGCCCCCGCAGAAATAATGACTTTGGCTGACGCGCGTGCTAGTGCCAAGGCTGCGAAAGATTGGGGGGAAGCAGATAAAATTCGTTCTCAAATAGAGGCTGCCGGTTGGAGCATCGTTGATACAAAAAATGGTTCCAAAATCGTCAAAAAGGTCTGATTTTTACTAAAAACGATATAGGGTTTAAATATTTTTTACCTACGGTGTAATTTTATGTAAAAATATCTTGAATTTGGGGGCATTTTATTGTATATTGCACCCCAGCAACAAGAGGAACGTTCTATGAATTACCCATATATGCCAAAATCCACAGCGCTGTGGTTAATTGAAAATACGTCTTTGACGTTTGAACAAATCGCGGATTTTTGCGGTTTACATGAATTAGAAGTAAAAAATATCGCTGATGCAGAGACCACAAAAGTTCAGGGATTAAATCCGATATTAAATGGTCAATTGACTCGTGAAGAAATTGAACGTTGCGAAGCAGATCCGAATGCTAGGTTGGAATTACGAGAAGAAATTGTTAATGCTCAAAAAGCTCAGAACAAAAAAGGCATAGGGTATACGCCTAAACTTCATCGGCAGAACCGTTTAGGTGGAATATTATGGATTTTGAAGAACTATCCTGAATTATCTGATGGTCAAGTTGCGCGTTTAATGCGAAGCACAAATCCGACGGTTGCGTCTGTTCGTAATAAAACACATAAATCTTATTCAGCAATTCAAATTCAAAGTCCGATTGTTTTGGGCTTGGTATCAGAGTCTGCATTGCATGACGCCGTTGCGAAAGCAAATAAACAGAAATAACCAATAACTATATGGGAAGGGTTTATTTATGGCTAAAAAATTGGATGAAGCAACCAAGCTATTAATTGATTCATTGCCAGAAAATTTACAGAAACTAGCTACGAACGCAATAGACGTAGGTTATTTATCGCGTATGGATTTTTCCGCGGCGACAGAAGCAGATGAAATCCCGACCAATGAACAAGAAGAAGTTTTAGATTTTTTTCAGCAAGATTTAGGTTTGGAAATCTTAGAAACGGATAGCTTTTCTAAAAATATGGAAAAGTACTATGATGATGACGATTCTGAAAACCGTCTTGATAAAACCCGCAATTTATTAAATGCCGATGCAGAGCAGGTTGATGTAAATGATGATGACTATGAACATTATGCTAAACAATTAGAACGAAGCCAAACTGGGAATTTAGTGCTCGGTGTTCAAGATTCTGTACAATCTTATCTTAAACAAATAGGCACAGTTCAATTGTTAACTGCAGCTGGCGAAGTCGCGATTGCGCAGCGAATTGAAGCGGCGTCTAGACTGATGGTATACGGGTTGTGCGAAAGTCCAATGACTATACAAGCTATGTTGGATTGGTATCAACAGCTGCTTAACGAAGATATTAGATTACGTTATATTGTTAATCTGGAAGTTATGTATTCAAGTGATGCCGAACAAAAGTCATTAGCTGCAATTTCAGAAACGTTAAAATCAAAAGGCGTTGAACACGTTGATGAACTAGACGATGATGATTTAGACGACTTAGAAGAATCTACTATATCTGAAGACGACGAAGACGATGATGAAGATGAAGAAGAAGATGGCGTAAAAAAGGAAGATGCTCCCCGCGGAACTTCTGGCGTGCCAATTCCTGTAATGGAAGAAGCTTTAATGCCGATGGTTTTGGAGCTGTTTGGGAAAATCAAACGCATCTTTAATAATATGCAGAAATTGCAAGCAAAACGGTTAGAAAACCTAGAAACTTCCTCGAAGCCGGACGAAGCATTGGAAAAGAAATACACAAAAATGCGTCTGGAATTGTTTGAACATGTAAGTAAAATTCGTTTAAACGATGACCGTATTGCAGAAATTCTAGAACAACTTACTAAACGCGACCAGTTGTTAATGGGCTTAGAGGGGAAGTTATTGCGTCTTGCCCTTGCGAATAAAATAAAACGCGAAGACTTTTTAGCTGAATATACGGGCAATGAAATTAACCGTAATTGGGTAAAGAAGTTAATGCGCAGTAAAAACCCAACATGGGCAAATTTTGCCAAAAAGCACGAAAAAGATATTTTAAAGATACAAGAAGACATTACTGCTATTGCTAAAGAAACAGGGCAACCGACAAGTGAATACAAAAAAGTTGTGGAACTGGTTCGACGCGGTCAGGCAGAAGCTGCACGTGCAAAGCGTGAAATGATAGAAGCGAATTTACGTTTGGTGATTAAATTTGCAAAAAAATCTAGCAATCGCGGATTAGGTTTAGACTTTTCTGACTTAGTTCAAGACGGGAATATCGGTTTGATGAAGGCCGTTGATAAATTTGATTATCGTTTAGGGAATAAGTTTTCTACATATGCGACCAACTGGATTCAGCAGGGTATTTCGCGTAGTATCGCGGATCAGGCTCGCACAATTCGTATACCAGTCCATATGATTGATAACATCCACAAAATTCAACGTGCGACTCGTCAATTTATGCACAAATATGGACGCCAACCAACACCAGAAGAATTATCAAAGATTATATATCTGCCTGTTGATAAGATTCATAAAGCTTTAAAAGTTAATTTGAAACCTATTTCTTTGGAAGCCCCAGTTGGAACGGAAGACGATAGCAGCCGTATTGAAATTATTGCTGATGAAACCGCAAAAAATCCGTTTGTATCTGCTGCACAAAAGAATTTGCGTAAAATTGTTACTCAAATTCTTTCTGAACTAGATCCAAAAGAAGAAACTGTTTTGCGTCAACGTTTCGGTATGAGCACTAATAAGACCAGTACCTTGGAAGAGGTTGGAGAATATATTGGTGTTACTCGTGAACGTATTCGTCAGATTGAACAAAAGGCTTTGAATAAGTTGAAACACCCAACGCGTGCCCGTAAACTACGTAGTTTCTTAGAAGATTAACGTTCCCTCCGCAATCATGCGGAGCTTTATTTATCCAAAAGGCAATAAAGCAATGAAAAAAGGTTATATGATCGCACTAGAAGGTACTGATAAGGCAGGAAAACATACACAAGCGATGAAAATTATAGAATATTTAAGGGCGCAAGGCATTCCTGCAGAAACATTGGACTTCCCGCAATACGAGTCTTTCTTTGGTCGTTTAATAACTGATTATTTAAACGGTAAGTTTGGCGGCACAAGAAACATGCCTGCAGAATATACTATGCTACCATACGCTTTGGACAGACTAAAACACCAACCTAAAATTGCAAAATGGTTATCAGATGGTAAATGGGTCGTTTTGGACAGATATACATACAGCAATTCTTTTTCTGTTGCGAAATACCCGAAAGAACAATGGCAGCAAAAAATAAAATTTATGGAAGATTTAGAATTTAATCAGCTTGGCATTATCAGACCAGATTATAACATTTATTTATATCTTGACCCGAAAGTATCCTATCAAATGCGCGCAACCGGACTTAAACAATACCAAAACGGTCAACCAGATATCCACGAAAGCGATTTCAAATTGCTGTATGATGTATCAAATGTTTATAAGCAAATAGCTGCATCAAATCCAACGCAATGGACAGTTGTTGATGAAATGCGTTCTGATGGTAAGCGAATGGGGATAGAAGAGGTATTTTCACACCTTCGTCCAGTAATTGATATATTATTAAAACAACGTACTAAATAGAATTAAAATAATAATTGCTTTAACATATATTAATTGATACCATTTAAAGCGATATGGTGGGAAAAATATCTAGGTATAGCAACCTAAATTCGTGAGCGTAATATACGACGAAATTTCCTGCATATATGCACGGGAGAATGTGTGAAATATATTAAACACGCCGTATTAAACCATTATCGCGAATGTAGTTGCCAATCTCCTGCCACCTAAGTGGTGTTTTTATAGTGAGGGAGAAATGCACAAGCTTTTTTATCCGATTTCTTTGATGTTTATTGTACTTAATTGTTATGCCGAAACAAGTGGTTTTCAAAGTACTGTTTTAACAGAATCCATTAACAATAAGTTTTCAGAAGAAGTAAATACTATAATAAAAAAAATTGCATCAATCGATCCAGAATTTGATACAACAATATCGAGTCTACCAACGGAGCAACAGTTGCAAAATATAAAAACATATTTATCAAACAAGTTATTTTCATATTATAAAGATAAATATACAAAAATGCTAAACGAACAATCTACATCAACCGGTAGGAAAATAAAAGTATCAAAAAACGGGAACGAAGAAATAAAGTGGTTGGACAGAGGAGAGCTTGACTCAGAGCAGTGTTATAATACTACTAAAGGGTATGCTTGTGATTATCCATATGGTTTTATTGATTTTGAAATAGTATATCGCAACAACACTTCTGTAAAAACTTTAAGCGTATCGTATGACGTGCCCGAAAACAATAAACATTATGATATAGATATTGCTGTAACCACAGATAAAAATACTGCCTCTTTTACAATATATACCCAAGATTTAAACTATGACGAATGGCAAAAATGGCGTAATCAAGAAATGGCAGACATTAGGGCTGGTAAATATATAAAAAATGTCTCAAGCGATAGCATAGAAGAATTAAACACTAATTCAAGAACGCTTAGACTAGTAACAGATGATCGTAAAGATTGGCTATCAAATCAACTTCCAGACGTTCATATTAAAGGATTTAGTATAGATATTGAACAGAATAAAAAATTATCAATAAACTAAAGTTGGATTCGTGTATAACAAGTTATTTGTTTTTATATTATTAGCTACGATGCCATGGTATGCCTTGGCTACGAATGAATTAGAAGTTTTATATTTAGACTTATATAGCCAGACAACTAATTTAGAGATAATGTCCTTATATACTAAAGTTGATACATTATACAAAAAATATGAAGAAGCGGTCGCAAAAGAACAATCCACCGCGAATAAAATACTTGGAGCCGCGGCAATTGGTGCAGGTGGCATAGGTGGTATGATGCTTGCCTCTGGGCTGGCAGAAAAAAATGCCGATGAAAACGCTGAACAAGACATGAGCGCATATTTAGCTACCTTTAAATGCAGTTATGGTCAGGGTATTAATATACAAGGCGGAGAAAATAATATAACATTACCCGGTGCAAATATTCTGCTGCCTATATATAACGAATACATTACATTAGCATCTGACTTAAAAGTTAGGAAAGAATCACTAGGTCTATCTCCTGGTATAGAATCAGAAATAATTCAAGACGCTGCGACCTCAGGGTTATATGATAATACATCTTTAGGGATAACGAATACAGCGTTTACATCTGTATCACGTGCTTTGATGGATGAAAACAGTGATTCCGCAAAAGAATTAGACCTACAGGTGTCAGAAACAAATAAGAAGATTAAAACAGGTGGCACTGTCGGTGCTGCCGGCGTTGGGGTCGGTTTAATTGGCAATATACTAATCAATGAAACTGGTTCAAATTCTGACTAGACTACATACAACCCAAGCGATAGAGTCTTCATAACAAAATAACGCTTTTTATAGATTACCTTTTAATGAAATATAAATTTGGCCTAAGTCTGTTTTTGTGATTGTTCCCGCCAATTTATCCGTACCATCTGCTTGCCGAGCGGATGTTAAAACTTTATCAAAACTACGAACGAATTGTGTTGCTTGGGAACGAAATGCTGCATTGGTCTTAAGCATTTCGCGCACTTGCTTTTTGTCTGCCGCGCCCATGATCTTGGCAAACCATTTTGAAAATACAGTTTTATCCCCACCATGATATTTTTTCCATATAACATCAGGGATTTCGACACCGGCCGTCCGCGTTAAATCCATTGTTTGCTCATGCAATTTTTCAAACAAACGCTCGCTTTGTTTTAAGAAATCTTGGGGACTAACCCTTCCATATGCTGCTGCGGTTGGTGCAACATTTATCGCTTCCATCGGTGCCGTTGCCCGTGCCACCATCATTTGTTTGTTTAATGTCTGCATGGTATTTACCGCTTTTGCATAATCCGACATTAGATCTATCATTTGCTGGCGCGATTGCCCCGCTAAATCTTCTAATTTTCCAGCCGAATCTGCAATTGTTACAGTTGATTCACTTACAGTCTGTTTCATTAAAGATATTTTTTCATTTAGCGATTCAACTATCTTTTGAAGGTTGTCGCCCGTACTTACAGAATCTCGTGCCAAGTCGGGTAGAGCAGAGTAATATTTTTCAATAAGCTCAGACAAAGGTTGTAATTGTGCCGTAGTTTCGGCAGACATTTTTATTAAATTCTCAGATTGACCAGATAGCTGTGTATGCGCGGTATTCATTTCTATCAACGTCTCACGAACGCCGGTTGCCATTGCTTTTACAGATTCTGAAAACGCACCCGCTGCAGAACGCGTGTTTTCAAGCGTAGAATTTGCGACACCAGAAACAGCATTTAATTCCCCGACAATATCGTTAGTAAAACCACGAATGTCTTTGTTAAAATGATTGCATAGCTCGGTTAATTCTTTAGAGATATTTCGCACCGCAGATTCCGTAGATGTTGCAGAAGACATTAAGTTTTCAACAGCGTCGGTCAGTTTACGAACCTGAGATTCAATTGAGGTCTCTGACAATCGCACTTGACCGGCAACAACGTTTGCAGTGTTTGTTAATGTATTTACCTGACTTGTTAATTGTTTCTTTGCCTGCTTTCCAAATGAATCTAATTTAGTTAAATGACCGTCTAATAATTTATTATTCGCTTCCATTATATCTGCATAGTCGGTTGCCGCAGTTTTTACATTCTCAAAACCAGTTGCAGTGCTTTGACTGATTTGTGTCAAATTTTCTTGCATTTTTTCATATTCTTCGTTTAAAGAAGTCATTTGTTCAGAGTTTGTTTCAAATTCAGAATGTAATTGTTGTGACAAAGCTTCGCTTGTCGCAACCCACTTATCAATGTTATTTTGTATCTGAGAAATTTGTTCATTAGTATCTTGAGACGTTGTCTCTATTTTCCCAAGCAGTTCATTAACTGTTGCACTGAATCTTTCCGTTGAAGATTCAACGTCTTGCCAACTATTAGATTCAACAACGCTTTTTAAGTCTGATACGGTGTTTTCTAGTCGTTGTGACATTAAGGCAATTTTTTTTGAGGCCTCGTCAGTCGTTACGGTCAAGCGTGAATTCTGTTCGTCCAAAGCGTTCTTTAAATCTGTAGCAGCATTTATTTGAGATTTTAATTCTTCATGTATGTTTTGAAAGTTTGATTCCATTTTTATCATTTCATCTGATAAAATCGTATTTAATACACGAACTGCATCTTGTATTTTTGCCCGTTCCGGTTTAGTCATCAAAGTCAACATAGATTGCATGACTTTCTGAGATTTTCTGGATACAAAAAATAATAATATTAAGCTTATTAACAACAAGCCGCCTAATGATGCGCTGACGATCAAATAAATTTGCCCAAGTTCCATAAAATCCCCCCGTATTTATAAATTTATGCAACAAACCGTATTAAGAAATCATGCAAAGATATATTCTTGCAGGTCTATGAAATTTATACTAGAATCCTAAAAATAAAGCAAGAGCATAATGGTTAAAAAAATTATTCTTTCCCCAGAACAAGATGTTGCTGCCAACCCTGCGGAAAACGTATGGGTACAGGCAAACGCTGGGACCGGAAAAACAAGCGTATTAGTTCAGCGGCTGCTACGTATACTGTTTAGAAGTAAAAATTTAGACGATTGCGGAATCCTTTGTTTGACTTACACAAAAGCAGCCGCTGGCGAAATGCGAAATCGTATTTTGGCAGAATTACAAAAATGGGCAACACTTCCAGAAACAGAGCTTAAAGATACGTTAAAGGGAATTGTTCAAGAAGAAGTTGTAACTGATGAAAATATATCACACGCAAAAAATGTGTTTTTTAAGTATATTGATGACCCAGAATTATTAAAAATAAAAACAATTCATGGTTTTTGTGAAGAAATTTTACGCAGATTCCCATTGGAAGCAGGAATTACACCTTCGTGGCAGCTTGTTTCTGACGATGCACAAAGGGTATTATTACAAGACGCATTTTCATATTTGATAAATTCGTCAAATGACACCACTGTTAATGAAGCTTTTGCTCATCTTATATCAAGAATTGATGAAACAAAAGTAGACGGGCTATTGTCTGTTCTTAGCGAAAGATACAAAGACTTCTTTCAGGTAAATAATTTTGACAAATATCGCGAATACTTTGTTGATACAACTAAAAAATTTTTAAATTTGTCTGTGCCGTTGCAAGAGTCTGTTTCCGAAGAAAAACTTAAAAATATAATCTCTGCCGCCAATGAAGATATAAAAAATGCAAAAACACCGGCAAAATATTTGACAAACATTATCAATTATACCAATCAATATATTGATAAAACTATAGATTTTAAAAAATATAAAACGCTATATCTAAACAAAGACGGGACCGTAAATAAAACAGTTTCTAAAAAGCAATACCTTTTAGACGAACAAAATAGGGTTTACTCTGTTAACCAATACAATGTATCAAAGCAAATTTTTGAAGACACCTTGGCCGTATTTGATTTGTCCGCCGCATTTTCAAAAATATATAGCGACATGAAACGCAAAAAAAGCCTATTAGATTTCGAAGATTTGATTTTGTATACGCGGAAATTGTTTTCTTCCCCAGATGTTATGGGGTGGGTGTTGTCACAACTAAACGTCAAATTGTCCCACATTTTAGTAGATGAAGCGCAAGACACCAGTCCTGTCCAATGGGATATTTTGCGGCTGCTGACAGGGGACTTCTTTGTCGATGGCGATACAAATAAAACGCCTCATTCTTTATTTGTCGTAGGAGATACCAAACAGTCTATTTATGGTTTTCAAGGCGCAGACCCTAAGGCATTTGACGAAAGCCGTATAGAAATAGCGCGACAGATTCAGCAAAATTTTCGCGATATTCGTGAAGTTCCTTTGGTACAAAGCTTTCGGTCTGCGCCTCAAATTTTATATGCAGTAGACACCGTTTTTAACGACCTAGAAATAAAAGAAAAAACAGGGTTCGTTAATAACACACACAAGTGGGTGCGTTCTGGACAAAACGCATTTGTAGAAATTTGCAAATTATTCAAATGCGAAGATTCAGAAAACACATTGAAAGATTACATCAATTTAATCGCCACAAAAATAAAATCCGTTTTATCAGAGGGGATTTTTACCGCTAATGACATAATGGTTTTGGTTCAAAACAGAGAGCCTATGATACCGCTATTGGTAAAAAAATTAAAACAATGTAATATTGCCGTTGCGGGCAGTGACAGAATTTGCTTGCCGGACTTTCCAGCTATAAGAGATTTATTAAATTTAGTTCGCTTTACAATAAATAACGAAGACGATTATAGTTTGTGCTGCGTATTAAAAAGTCCAGTTTTTAGATTGAAAGAAGCCGACATTTTTAATATTTGTAGAATAAAAAATGATAAAAACTTTATTAAGCGTGCAAACGACAAAAATTATACACCAACAACTGTTTTTGATGTTTTAAAAGAGACGCTCCCAAATATATACGATCAATTAATAGAAATTAATGCTGCTGCAAAAAGAGACGGACCCTATACCTTCTTTTCCAACATGTTGAATAAAGACGGCGTTCGAGAAAGCATGATTAGCGCATTGGGCAATCAAATAATTGATCCGCTAGAAGAATTTCTTACGATATGCCTTTCATACGAACGAACACAAACTGGTACGTTATACAATTTTATAAAATGGTTCATCACGGGCAGCAGCGTTATTAAACGAGACATGGACAATGTTAATGGGGTTCGTATAGCAACAGTACACAGCAGCAAAGGTTTAGAAGCACCGGTCGTGTTTTTAATAGACACGGTCAGAATGCCTAAACGAGAAAACGTTTTTCCTATTACACCAGAACTGCAAAATACAACATTAAAAGACAATTTTGGAAAAGCTCCGTTGCCATGGCTGTGGGCACCGAAGCAAGATGAAAGTGAACTACGCAGCGAAGCAGAAAAAGTACTTACTAAACAAAAAATTGGAGAATATTATCGACTATTATATGTTGGTATGACACGTGCAATGAAACGCTTATACGTATATGGCTTTGTGCCGAAAAACAAAAGCGCCCAAGAATTATGCTGGTTTTCTCAATTGTGGCGCATCCTTTCTACCGACAAAAAAGCCGTTGTAACCGAAGAAACTATCAGGATTGAAGATGTCAAATAAATTACGTGATACTTTATCTAAAATTACTCATGAAAGTTTTGCAACTGAAGCAGGCAAAAAACTACATTTGAGTCTACAAAGCGCAACATTAGAAAACGGCAATTTAAATAACGAATTACAAAAAGTAATTTTGAAAGACAAGATTTTATCTCGTTTTTTTAAAAAAGATGCACTTACAGAAGTCCCAGTTGCAGGATACATTAACGGTCATTTTATTAGTCGTCGAATAGACAGACTTGTTATAGACGAGCCCGCCAAGACTGTGCTAATTATGGATTATAAATCTGACACGAATAAAGAAAGCTTTCATGATAAATACGAAAAACAGGTTAAAGAGTATTTGGCCTTAATGCGCTCTGCCTATCCCGATTATCGTATCAAAGGATATATTTTATGGACAACAGATTTTAGTTTGGAAGAAATTTTATAAAAACCTTGAAAATGTAAGTTTTATAAGGCTATAATTCCAATATGTTAACTCATTTATACATATCTAATATTGTTTTAATAGAAAAACTTGACCTAGAATTTGGGACGGGTCTAAATGTTCTTACCGGTGAAACAGGTGCAGGGAAAAGCATATTACTAGACGCGTTGGCACTTGCTTTAGGTGCGCGTTCTGACGCTGGGTTAGTACGCCACGGTTGCGATACTGCAAATGTAATAGCTGAATTTGACAGAGTTAATCCAGATTTAAAAAATCTATTAGAAGAAAATGGAATAGATATCGAAGAAAGTCTGATTTTAAGAAGGAATTTAGGCGCAGACGGCAAAAACAGGGCGTGGGCAAACGACGTACCAGTTTCTATAAAAACATTAAAACAGATTGGTGACCTGTTAGTTGAAATTCACGGGCAGTTTGCAAATCATACGCTGCTTAATCCCGCAACGCACAGATCTGTACTAGACGCATTTGGCGTGTTAAATATACCTAAATACAATGAATTATTGCTATTAGTTCAAGAAAAATATAATGATTTTTACGAGTCAGAAAAGAGATTAAAAGAGCTTGAATTAATGGTTGAAAAATCTGAGGCAGAACGAGATTTTCTTGAACATAATGTACAAGAATTATCTGCATTAAATGTCAGAATTGGAGAAGAAGAAGATTTAGCCATCAGACGTTCTGCCATGATGAATGCCGAAAAAGATGCAGCAATTTTATCTGACGCTATTTCTGCATTAAATTCAAATGGGGAAACTCTGGACTCAAAAATATTTAACGTGGCGCATATTTTAGAAAGAATAAAAACCGAGCCTAATCCATACGCAGAATCTATTGATGCATTATATAACGCTGCCCAAATAATTTCTGAGGTTTCAGAAAAATTAACTCCACAAGATATTGACATAGCTTCGTTAGAAGAAGTAGAAGAACGGTTGTTTGCAATTCGAGCGGCGGCTAGGAAGCACCGCGTTTCTGCGGACGAATTGCCAGACAAACTAAAAAAAATGTCAGACCAATTAAACATTATAGAGAACTCTGACGAAGAATTAAAAAAGCTTACTACGGAAGTAAAACGAAAAAAGATAGATTTTGATAAATATTCTGCAGCTTTAACTAATTCTAGGAAAGAAGCGGCCGAACAATTACGCTCAAAAATTTTAAAAGAATTACCGGAATTAAAACTGGGATCAGCAGATTTTATTGTTGATATAAAAACGGCGGAGCCTTCTAGCAGAGGCTGCGATGATGTTTTGTTTATGATAAAGACCAACCCTGGAATGCCTTTTGCGCCATTAAATCGTGCGGCTTCTGGTGGTGAACTTGCCCGATTAATGTTAGCTTTAAGAGTGGTATTAGCCACAGAGGGTTCTGCACATACATTTATCTTTGATGAGATAGATACAGGCATAAGCGGTGCGACTGCAAGTGCGGTTGGTCAACGCCTGAATCGTTTAGCTAAAAACTCGCAGGCTCTTGTTATTACTCATTCTGCACAAGTTGCGGGGTTTGCCGATAAACACTTTAAAATTTCAAAGCAATCCGAGCAAGATAAAACAACAACAAACGTTATAGAAATTTCTGGTGACGATAGAATAAATGAAATTGCCCGTATAATCAGCGGGACAAAAATAACTCCCGAATCTTTAGCTACGGCAAAGACTTTGATAAAACACTAAAGTTTTATTACGCCATCACTAAATTCAATGGTTGCTGGTTTTGTAGTTTCTTCTGCGCTGCTAATAATTTTATTCTGTGAATTTCTAACTATTGCATATCCTCGCTTTAAAACGCTTTTATAACTCAAAGAATTTAACATTTGGTCCAGATGATTTAAAGCTTGTTTTAAAGACATCATTTTATTTTGTAGCACACTTGGAAAGTTTGTGAAAATTTCCATTCGCTGATAAGCATTGGTTAATTTGCCGTTGATTATTATATTTATAGTTCGTGTTAAATCGTCTAATCGTTGCTGTTGCTCCATTATTACTTGCTTTGGGCTTTTTATAGTAATATTTTCTATACGTGTCTTAGCATTAGTTAACCTTGTCGTAAAATTATTAGACAGTCTATGCCACAAATTGTCCAATTCCTGAAGCAAAGATATTTTTGTAGGGACAACCATTTCGGCTGCACCGGTCGGGGTAGGCGCACGCAAATCTGCGGCAAAATCTATCAACATCCAATCAGGTTCATGCCCCACACCGGAAATAAGCGGTATTTCGCTTGCCGCCGCAGCCCGAACAACTATTTCTTCTGAAAAAGGCAATAAATCTTCTAAAGAACCACCACCGCGCGCAACAATTATGACATCAACATTCTTTTCCTTATTAAAATATTCTATACCTGCGGCCACTTCGGCTGCAGCCGTTGCCCCCTGAACGGTTGCAGGATATAAAATAATTTTTACGGGGAATCTTTCTTTAAGACGGTTTTGAATGTCTTGGAAGGCAGCCCCAGTTGGACTCGTTACAACTCCTATACGCTGAGGAAAACGAGGAATAGCTTTTTTTCTGCTTTGATCAAACAATCCCTCTGCTGCAAGTTTTTGTTTACGCTCTTCCAGCATCTTTAGAATAGCACCTATACCAGCCATTTCAATTTCATTAACAACTATCTGATAATTGCTGCGCATAGGATAGGTGGTAAAGCGGCCTGTAATAATTACCTCCAACCCATCTTCTAACTTAAACGGTATCGGCGTCCCTCGCCATATAATGACTGAAATTGCCGCGCCGCTATCTTTTATGGTCATATACATATGGCCAGATGTAGCACGTGTAATTTGCGATAATTCACCGCGAATACGGATACGGGGGAAGGCCGTTTCAACAACATTTTTTAACAACGCCGATGCGTCAGAAACGCTAAATATTATGTCAGGTTGTACAAAAGGTTCTGGTTTTTGCATAATTTTATGTTATAATTTTAGTGTGAATATGGAGTTATATTTTATGCCGAAAACAGAAAATTTGCAACTGATAAATACTAACGCACCAAGAGAAACCCTTGCATATACGGACGGGCAATTCGTATACAAAATGCCGGTTAAGGCCAATAATTCTGCATATGTAAAAGTCTGGCTAGACAAACAAAAACTAAGCAAACAGGTTGCAGAAGCAATCTTAGAAAAGAAAAAAGGAAGCGCATATTCTATCCCTAGGGTTGTAGAAATATCTGAAAAAGAAACCTTCGTTAAAGAAGAACGCGTTGTTGGTGAAGCTTTAAAATCTTCTTTTGTAGAAACGTTAACTCCAGAAGAATTAGATATAATTTATAAGGGCCTTGCTAGCTTTACGAATGACATCAATCAATCTAGAGGTGTTTTAACTCAAAAAGATACATTCGACATTTCAACCAGTGTAAATTATATCGGGGGGATGCCAATATTAGAAGTAATAAACGGGTTAACGAAATATATTCCGAAAAAAACGCTCGAAATAGTACAACAAGCGAAAAATTGGTTTGATGCGGCTTCTGAAAAAGACGCAAGTGTTGTTTTTGCCCACGGTGACATGAATGAACACAATGTTCTTTTTGACAGGGCAACAAGAACGTTGTCGATACTTGATTTTGCAGAAGCCAAGTATCAAAACGCAAATTATATGTTTTATGTAGATTATGCTCGGTTGGGTTGGTTAGATATCGATAGATTGATAGCAGAGTACGAAAAGCTTCCGAAAACTCAACCAGTACGTACGCAAACAGACGTTAATGTAAAAGATATGCGGAATGCTTTATACAACTTTAAAAGCACAGCAGAAGAGTTTTTGAAAAAGCCTAATATTGCAACTAAAATCCGACTTGGAATAATAATGCAATATATTGAAAAGATAAAACAACTATATGCAAAACTAACCAATCAAAATGACTTTGAAAAAGCAACCGCCAAGGTAGACGCTTTGAACGCGGCACACCAAAACACAACACTAAAAAAAGCCGCAGCAAAAAAGAAGGGAAAAAAGAAATAAAAAAAGAGGCTTATCTTCGACCTAGTGAACGCAGCGCGTTTTCAAGAACTATATTATCTAAGTTAATACCAAGATAATGTGCGAAGCGATATGCCCTATAAAACTCAAAATCACTGCTGACGTATTTACCAATTTTATCATACGGTAATTCTATGTAATTACCAGACGAATCGATAAATTGATCAAAAGTTAGATCTAAAGGTTCGCCCGTAAAACGATTTTCTAGCCATACATGATTGCCAATAATATCGTACTCGCCACTAGAAACTTTTTTTAAACGCCATATTACAGAACCATTCGGCATACGAAATAAATGATTCCACGTATAGCTTGCAATTCCGCAAAAACCTGCAGAATAATTTTTTTGCTTTAAGCGGTCTTCTTCATATGAACTAGCTAAAACTTGTTTCCTTAAAGCCTCATTTTTAAAAACACTTCGAAACTTTTGCACCATCTGAACCATATCATAACCGGCACAAAGTTCTGGTATGTCTGCAAATCTTTTTACTTGATTCACTAATTTTTTTGTAGCTTTATCGTAATCGACGTTCATAGTTTAATTTCTTTTATAGTTCTGTCAATGGCCAACGCGGTCTTGGCGCAACTGGTTCTTTAACAACTTTCCCCAACTTATAATTTTCTATTCCGGCCCATGCAATCATTGCGCCATTGTCGGTACATAAATTCATAGGTGGTGCAGCAAACAAAACGTTTTTCTGCGCAGCTAATTGTTCCATTGCCGTTCTAATGGCACTGTTTTTTGCGACCCCACCTGCAACCACCAAGGTCTGCGGTGCAGCATTAATAACACGCACATCTTTAAAAGCGTTGTTTAATCTATCTATAATGCAATCTACCACAGCCGCCTGAAATGATGCACAAAAATCATTTATAAATTGTTCAGAGTAGGGAGCTTCTATACGAGATAAAAATGTGCGCGCTGCTGTTTTTATTCCACTAAAAGAAAAATCACACCCCGGTTTATCACATAAAGGTCTTGGGAATTTAAATGCCTTCGGATTCCCTTGAGAAGCACATTTGTCAACAACAGGCCCCCCTGGATATCCTAAACCTAACATTTTTGCAACTTTATCAAAAGCTTCGCCAGCACTATCGTCTAGTGTTTGACCGATCATTTCATACTGACCTACACCTCGCACCAATAATATCTGACAATGTCCACCTGACGCCAACATTAATAAGTACGGGAAATTAACGTCAATTTTTCCATCTGCGCCAGACGCAGCAGTGGCATGTAGTCTGGGAACTAATGCATGGCCTTCCAAGTGGTTTACCGCAACCAATGGTTTGCCCGTTGATTGTGCGATACCTGTTGCTGCCATCCAACCAATTAAGACCCCACCAATTAAACCCGGACCTGCAGTTGCGGCAATTACATCCAGGTCTTCAAGTTTTTTTTCAGCTGCAGCCAATGTTTTATTGATAACCTCATCTATTGCCAAAATGTGCGCACGAGCAGCCAGTTCAGGAACAACCCCACCATATTTTTGATGTTCGGGTATTTGAGAATAAATTATATGAGATAAAATATTTCTATCTGAATCAACAATAGCGGCAGACGTTTCATCACAAGAAGATTCTATCCCCAAACATAAAACTGGTTTGTCACTCCCTTTGTGCTCTTTGCCTTGAAGCCCCCCCATATTCATCTGAATTAATTTATCTTCATTCATTTTATCTTCACCAACATTATTCCGATATTATTCTTGTCTTTTGCACGTCGCATAGCATAATCATAAAAATCCGTATCCATTACTATGCCATACTGTGACGAAGCATGTCTTAATTTACCATTCGGCAACAAAAAACCCATGTGTACGACAGCTAAATCAGTTCCTATTTTATCACTTTTTTCAGATTTTCCAGCAATAAATAACACTATAAGGGGCTTTTTAGGATAAATTTTATTTAATTTTTCATATGGTATATAATTTAAGACTACTTCTTGCGTTGGAACATCAAAATTTATATTGTGTACGACATGCAACCAATTTTTTTTATTAATTATTACTTTGCGAATATCCGTTTCCCCATATTCAGAGGTTACATCTTGTACAAAGTCAGAATTATTCGGTATCCAATCAGTTTCTATAAAATGATTTCTCTTCAAAAAATCTACTTTACCATCTTTATAACGTATTCTCGTTAACTTTTTGACTTCGCTTTTCGCCAAAGCTGTTTCAACAAAAGTCGTACAATCAAACGCGTCCGTTCTAATCAAAGGGTCTGAATCTGGGGGCATTTCTTCACCCAAAGGATCCGATTTATAAGAAGCCCCTAAATATTCATGACCTATATATGTATTGGTGGTGCAAGCACCTAAAGCAAATAACAAGACCAAAAGTCTTTTCTTCATACCGCATCAATTATTTTGGTTAACTTGAATACCAGTATAACATAAAGCAACGGCGTCCCTAACTAACATATCCCCCGAATCTGGGAGGGAAGCAATTTTATCAACACATTGGACAAGTAAATCTATATTTTTATCTGATGCAGATAATATTTGTGCCGCCGCGGTACGTCTTGTTAAATCTGCACCGCGCCATTGTCTCAAAGAGCCATTTTCTAGATCAGTTGATTTCATTGCAAACAAGAAAACAATTATTACAAAAATTAAAACTGCAACACCTATAAAGAATTTCAAATATTTCTTTAAGAATTTCATTTTATCCCCCCATACAATTATTCACAGGTTACCAACCATAAATCATAATCTGCATTCTGCAAAGGATTATCACCTGGTTCATTCGCGCTCATCCAGCCACTAAATATTTTTCCTGCGTCAGATTTAGAAACCTCTATGAACATAAAAAAATCTTCAGCATCAAACGGGTCTGTTTGTTTACAAGCCCTGGCCATCATATTTAATTTTTCGTATTGAACCTCTTTACCAACCGGCAGGGTGACAATCTGAACTTTACCGGCGGCTTTATTCATGATACGAATTACTGCATTTTGACGATCTATATATGCGCTTGCATTTAAAGTAACGCCAGCAACGACAAGCAAAGCAAATAAAACAGTTAAAAGAACTTTTTTCATAGTTTATATATTACATTTGGACATCTCTAAAGTCAAATCATTAAAAACAAAAAGCCTCACTAACGCGAGGCTTTTTATATCATAACAAATAATTTTATTATTTGTCTGCTTTCTTCTCTGCTGATGCCGCTGACAAATCTTCAACAATACGTGCTTTTTTACCAGACAAACCACGCAAGAAGAACAGTTTTGCACGACGAACCTTACCTGTACGAACCTTTTCAATTTTTTCAATTGCGGGGCTGTACAATGGGAATTTACGTTCTACGCCAACTCCATAAGATTCACGACGTACTGTAAAGGATGCATTATTTCCTTCGCCACCATCACGCGCAATCACGACGCCTTCAAAAACCTGTATACGGAATTTGTCACCATCTTTAATTTTCACATGAACTTTGACTGTATCCCCAGCTTTAAAAGCAGGAATTTTTTTGCTGCCCTTTAATTTTTCAACCTGAGCCGCTTCAATTTTTTTAATAATGCTCATTTTTATTTTTCCTTTATTAAATCCGGACGACGTTCTTTTGTTATTTCGTCCGATTGTTGTTTCCGCCATCTTTCTATGTTGCCGTGATGACCGGACAGCAGGACTTCTGGGACTTTGCGTCCACGCCATGCCGACGGGCGGGTATATAACGGCCATTCAAGCCCCCCGATTTCAAAACTTTCATTAGCGGTAGCTTCGGTGCCACCACCCAGCACATTATCCATCACGCGAACCACACTGTCAACAAAAACTTGTGCGGCAATTTCCCCACCGGACAGTATGTAATCACCTATGGATAGCTCCATTATATCATATTCATCTATGATTCGTTGATCTATACCTTCATAACGACCACAGAGCAGGGTATATTTTGCGTCTTTATCGGCGGCGAATTCACGAACCATTTTCTGATTTAATTGTGGCCCCCGCGGTGAAAAATATATAATTTTGCCACGTTCTTTAATAGAATCAATTGCATCCCCCAATA
>CALXNF010000010.1 GCA_944389685.1 uncultured Alphaproteobacteria bacterium
TGGGTGGGGCCGACTTTCGCAGTCCAGAATCAATAGAACGATTAAAACAGGCGGATTTAATTATAACGAATCCGCCTTTTTCTTTGTTTCGTGAGTTTATGGACTTACTTATTCAGTACGATAAAAAATTTTTAGTCATAGGTAACAAAAATGCTGTGGCTTACAGAAATATTTTTTCTCAAATAAAAAATAATAAAATTTGGTTTGGTGTTCGTAGGTGGACTGGTGGTATGATATTTATTACTCCAGACAACAGTAAGAAAGCTGTTCCTGCAATATGGTTTACCAACCTGGAACATTTATATGCCCCTGCCCCGATATCTTTGAAAAAATCTTTTAATAGTTTGGAATATAAGCGATACGACAATGCTGATGCAATAAATATAAACAGGACAGCGGACATACCGAATGATTATTTGGGTATAATGGGGGTGCCTATAAGTTTTCTTGAAAGATATAATTCGTACCAATTTGAAATATTGGGATTAGATAAAGATTTTACATATGATAAAGGGGCTGGCATGGTAAGTGGGCAGCGAATATATACAAGGATTTTTATCAAAAAAAGACCTTGCGAATAAAGGGGTATATATTTCATACTGTTCATGTGTTAAAAAGATTTGTCGTTTTATTTATTTCTATTTTTGTGTCGTTTGGTGCACTAGCGTTTGAGCTTCAGGATTTAACCGCCTATAATGCCGTCGCTATAAAAACTATGAAACCGACAGATACAATTCGCCCCGATAAAAAATACTCTTTGCAAATTACTGGTACAAAAGACCTAGAAAAAGTTTTAGGTACGGAAAAGAAAGAATTTAAAACCTTGTATGTGTATGTTGGTGATACGCAAGTTGAAGAATACAATACTGCTAAATGGTATTATTATTATCAACCGTCTTGGAATGGTCGCGGACGTGGTAAATTAAACTATAAGCGTAATCAAATAACAGAATCTGGTAAAGCGGGAGATACTTTATTTGTCGCAAGAAAAAATAATGATGAATTGTTGTTTCTTATTGTAGAGAAAGACAATCCTATAAAACAAAAACTTTTGCATAGCTTAGGTTTAGAAAGTGAGAAAGTCATAAAAGAACCATCATTTTGGGAGCGATTGTGGGGAACTAAATCAGAAGAAACATCGGAATATGAAATAGAGGAAGAAAAGTTATCTATACCGAAAATCTCGGAAAAATCATGGGTGCGTGTTTACTTTACCCCAGGCAATGATTGTGAAAACAATATCATCGCAGAAATCAATCAAGCAAAGAAGATAGATATAGCCGTCTATTCTATTACCAACCAGAACATAGTTGATGCGATAATAGACGCCAAAGAACGTGGGGCAAAAATAAGGGTAATTACAGATAGGTTGCAATCAGCTGGTAAATATTCTTTGGCGGAAGAATTAGAATCAGCAGGAATACCTGTTATCACTAACGTAAAGCATAAGATAATGCATAACAAGTTTGCAATATTTGACGGGAAACGCATAGAAAGCGGTAGTTATAATTGGACGGACAGCGCGACAAAATCAAACGCAGAAAATTGTATGTTCTTTGACCAAGAAGATAAAGCGTTTACTAAGCAATTTGAATATTTATGGGATTTGTATCAATAATAAAAACGGCGTTTTGCCGTTTTTATTTATCTTAGACCTTTTGCGCGACAGCATGCAGATGCAGCACTGCGCCAATCAGAATATTTCTTTGACGGGGAACGTAAGTCTTGCCATGCTTGCCATCCGCTACATTTTTTATCTGAACCTGTGCCAGTACATTTTGCGTATCTACGTAATGTGCAAGTTTGGTTAGACGTCTTACCGGTATCTGTAGTACATTTGACGACAACGGTTTGGTTTTTTGCGTCATTCTTTCCCAGTTCTTTAGAAGATAAAAGTTGGTATGCGTTTGCACCATAAAAAGTTGTGCCAATTAAACATAATGCAATAAATAATTTTTTCATCATATTATGCACCCCCATTCATAATTAATTATAACCGGTCATCTAGAAAATTACAATGGGTAATTATTCGCCGGTCGTTTCTTTAGTGGTCCAAGGTTCATCATTCATTACCAGAAAATATAGTTCCGGATTTTCCGTGCCGGGATTTCTGATGATTGGGCGGACTACATAAATATCTACATTACAAGCGTGGTTGTTTTTTTCTTTTTGAACTTCTTCCAGATTAAAATGGAATTTATTTGCAAAGTCCATTGCTTGCAAGAATGCGGCATCATCATCGGCCGCACTGTATGCGTCCCCTGCCCACATCAGCCACATACCATGATTAACGACGTTTTCTTGACCCTGCAGGTCATCGGCAGATAATAATGTTAATGGTTTAAATTCAATATCGCTTGTAAATTCACCCGTACTTGTTTCCGACCAGTCGTACACTCCCCCGATAAACTTAAGAGCACCATATATTAATCCACCAGCACTTTCTAGTTTTGCTAAGGCACCAGCGTTAGCTAGTGTAGAATGAAATAACCAATCTTTTACTCGACCGGAAAAAGTACTGCTACGTGCAACTTTTGCGGCACTTCGTAACTGTTTCCCCCCTGTGTTCAGTGCTTTTACGGTTCGCCATGTTCTGGCAATCATATTGCCCCTTTGGGCAGGTTTCAGAACGCTTTTTAGCTCTCGGCGGTATTTGTTTAAGGAAGAAAAAGTTTCGCTATATTCTTTATATTTCTTTACGTTTTCATCATTCTTTTCTAATTCTTTTAGGGTTTTTGTATAATTTTCAATCTCTTTAGTTTTTTCAAGATATTTTGCTTCATCAATTGTTCTGTCGATATTTTTTAATTCTTCGGTTGCTTTCGCATATTTCTGCCCTAATTTTATGTAGTTTTTTACCGAGGTTTCTTCCCGTAACGTACGCATTGATGTGGATAATGTTTTAAGTATTTTTGACGCGCGTGCAGATTTTGTGGCCCCTAAAATTGCGGCACCACCACCTGCTGTTACAACTGTTATTGCTACGTCCAAACCTATTTCCAGATAAGAAATCCATTGTAAATTGACGTCCCCCGCAACATAATAATCGTTACTGTCATCTTCTAAATTTACGGTTTCTTTCATAGCCAGATTTATCATGGCGTCATCATAAGTCAAAGCAGATTTGCCGGTACATTGACCATTTTGTGGAAATATTGTATCAATGTTATCTTCTATATATTTTAAAGAAACCGTATTGTTTTTCCCTTTCCCGATGAAATTTTCTAAGCTGCCGGATTGTACCACCATAATTGCATACCATGCAGGATCTGTATTAGTCCAGATAGCATCATCGTTAGGATCGCCAACGCGTGGATTGGGGTCAGAAGAAGGCAACGTTTTTTTATCGCCTAATGTTATTCGTTGCTTTAATATTTTTGGTTGAGTTTCATAGTTTATAACGATTTCACGACCATTTTGGAAAGTATATGTTATCGGTAAAAAAGTTATTGTTTCTTCTTCTGGAAGATCTGTAAATTCCGGACATTTTAATACATTGCGCAAAACGTCCGGTTGTTGCATCGTTTGGTAAATCCATTTTTTTATATCTTCTTCTGAAGCGCTTTCGTCGATTAATGAAGAATTTTCTATTAAAGAATTTCTAAAAATGGTTGTGGAACATGTTGTATTATCTGGGGCTCGTGCTAATAATTCTTCTGCAGGGATGAAGTCAGGTGAGTCAACTGGTAAAATTATATCTTCATTCATATCTGCGCAAAGCGCCACGTTTGTGGCGCAGAATATAAAAACAAATGGCATAAGTATTGATTTCATAAATTTTTTAATCGTCTATTCTTATTGTGTCGTCTACAACCATATTTTCTGTTGATATTTCAAGGGTATCGGGATCATACATATAAAAACCTGCATACATATCAATATCGTCTTCGTTCCAGTCACATTTGCCTTGATCTTTTACGGAAGAGATGATTGCATTTTTTACTTTTTCCCATTGTTGTGTATCCATTATTAACACATTCCCGCGAGAACCGTCTGGATTTATTTCATACAAAACATAGTCTTCTTCGTTAACACAATATGTTTTTCCTAAAATCGGTTTAAAAACTTTTGTATTGATATCATCATTTGCCAGACCATCGCCGCAGACGGTGTAACAACCCTCATTATGATCAACGTCTTGACAGTTTATGATGTCGTTTGATAAATCGGAATTAACAAGACTGTACAAAGTTGAACCAGCATGTTTTGCAGCATTGCTTCCTATTAAATAAACTAAAGCACCGCCATCAAAAAATTTTGTCGCTTTAGAAGCTAAATTTTTCTTGATAATTTTTGTATAATTTTTGACTCCGGTTTTTAATACCCCTTTTCCTCCTAAGCGAGCAGCAGCACTAACCGAACTAGCCATACTTAAATCAATGGCAGATCGTGCTAATAAATGACTCCCTGTACGAGTCATACTTCTTGCTGTGTTGGTTGCCCCAAGTTTCGCAATACCTTTCGCAGTACTTTTTAATCCTGCGCCAATTGCTGCCCGACCTGCTGTTACGGCTGCGCCACCAGCGCCACCAGCAAAAAATGTTAGAATTGTTGCAGCGGCAGTTGCTCCCCAACCAACAATATCAATGGTCATTTGCCAAGAACGGTTGTTTTCACATAGTATGGCACCTCGTTTTTGCATCGTCGAATCTAATACCTGAGAGATCTCTATAAGAACTTCATCCCAGTTTATATTTATTCCATAATTTTCATCTACTACTTCCCCAGATAAAGCGATTAATGCAGATTTATATTTATACAAGTTATCGTCGTTTCCTAAAAAGTCTAAAATAAATGCATTATCTAATCTTGCTGTAGGGTCTGCTTTATTGGCATTTATGTATGCAGTAACTAAATCAACAAAGAATACTCGCTGAGCTTCTGTATCTGGGCCTAATATATTGTAGACAATAATAGAAAGAATCTCTTGGTCAGCATTTGAAAAATCACCCTGAGAGCCATATCGCATTCTTTTGCGTACAATATCCCAATTTATAGTTAGGCGAATTTCTGGGTTATTATAAATGACAGTATCTATGTTTTTGGCGAATAAATCCGGATAATTGGAACAAGTTGTACGATAAGATGCGGCATTCGCAACCGCACCGTTATAATCAGCCGCCAACCCATTGATAGCATTTTCTACTTGTGAATAAAGTTCACAAGCAACCAATTCATCGCAATCTGTATAGCTCATACACTCGCTGGAAACTGCCGCATTACCGGCGAAAGAAAAAAAAGGAGATATCAATATAGGATAAAAAATAGTTTTTAATTTTATCATTTTTTTGCATCTTTTAACGTTTGAGATATCTTTGCTATCAGTTGAGCACGATTAATAGAATTTGTTTGTTGTTGGCATTCTGGCGCTGTGGGATTCTTTTCGCAATACAGAGCCTTATTAACTTTTGCCATTTGCTCCATGCGAGTCAAATAATCTTCTTCTGGTTCAATTGTAGGAATGATGTATGCAGACTTATCTGCATATGGTGCATAACCTGCCGCATCGTTTTGTATTCGTTGGGTAAACGTTAAATCTGATGCTGTCTTCGGAAATTCTGCTTTTGCTAATTGTGTGGTGCCAGATGTCGCATTAGTAGATTGTAAGTTTTCTAATTCTTTTTTCCTTTCTAGCATTTCTTGAGCCCAAGGGTCACCGTTCCACGTTGGCAGCTGTGGCTGATAAGGATTTTGAAATTCTACTTTTTGTGTGTTTACACTTGTGTTAGACGTTGTTGCACTAGGAAACGGAACGTACCCACTCGTTGGTACAACCAAAGCTTTTTGTGATACGTAGTTTTTAAATTCTGTATCAATAAAACCTGAACATGGCGTCACATAATTTTTATTGGGCAGACTAGCCAGTTGAACGGTTATAGTTGGGCGCGCGTCGTCTACATCTATGCCCGCACAATTATTACGCGTTGAGCAATACGAAGCAACTAGCGCACTTACAATTGTTTGACATTCACTTGTGTCTACATCTGTTCCTTGGATATAAACAGGAACGGGCATACGTTGATTGTATGGGCCATTTGGATCCCAAAACGGGTTAGAAGAATAATTTTGAACGTTTTGAATTTGACCGTATTGTGAAAATGGTGTCGTTCCAGTATTTTGAAAAGTCGTCGCCATTACACTAGAGGTGCTAACATAAAAAAACGTACAAATTATTATAGAAGTTAAAATTTTATTCATTTCTCTCTATCACCCTTTATAAATGATTATATCAAAAAGCTCATTGTAAGCAAAGTTAAAATTCCGGCGCCGATGAAAAATGGAGCAAATGGTATGAACTTTTGTTTGTGAATGGTTCCCCATATTACCCCGCTAATGCAAGAAATTACCAGAGCTATTGCTAAACCCGTAACCCCAAGCCATATTCCGCCAACGCTGATCAGCTTTATATCACCCATCCCTATGGGGGTATTTGATGCGGTGGAATGTTTGCGGACCGGAATTTTAAAAAATTTTCCTATTACCGTTGCTAAGATATAGCCGGACGTTGCCGCAATAACTGATTCGGTTAAATCAAATTTCCACGGAAAAAAAGTGACAATTATTAAACCTGTTAGTAATAGTGGGAATAGATACACGTCTGGGATTATACGCCGGCGCCAATCTGCAACAGATATACACCAAGCGCACCAAGCTGCAATCGCTAATAATATAAAGAAAAAAACTGTAGTGATATTCATAATTCCCCCTTGCCTTTCGATTCGAAACTATGCTACAATTATATTGATATATATAACAAGGATTTTTTGATATGAGTAAAGGTTGGGATAACGCAACATTAAAAAAATTGAAAGCCCTAATGGGGAAAGGTCTGTCAACTTCTGAAATCGGTAAAAAATTGGGTATGAGTAAAAATGCCGTTGTTGGGAAGTTAAACCGTTTAGGTTGGAACCTAAAAGCTGGTGGAATTGCGGGTGCAGATGCAAAGAAAGTTGAAAATAAAAAAACGGCTAAAACCCCAGTAAAGAAAGCAACAGTGACGGCAAAAGGCGCAGTAAAAGCAGGAAGTAAAACTGTAGCCAAATCAGTAAAAAATAAAGTTGTAGATGCAAAGACAGGAAAAATCACAGTAAAGAAAGAGACCGAAGAAAAAAGCTCTAAAAGTTTGAGCAAAAATCTTGCCATGCATCAGCGAATAATACAGCATTCTTTAGATATGGCTAATTTAAAACCAAATCAATGTCGTTGGCCTATTGGGGACCCTGATTCTGAAAGTTTCCACTTTTGTGGGGCGCAGGTATTTGTAGGTAAGCCATATTGTTATGAACACTGTAAGCAAGCATACCAATTTACGCCGCCTAAAAAGAAATAGGAACTAGCGGTCGGGATCCAAAAGCGAGAGGGAAATATGGAAAAGCTAAGTTTGAATTTTAAAGATTATGATATAGGTGGAACCCTTCTGCGGGCGTATTATGACGCTAGTGATAACTTAATATTCGTCATAGATAATACAATTGATGATAGAAAACTTAATGTTTTGTTAGTAATTAATCCTGTCGGTGATAGAAAATGGGACGATATTTTAGAAAATGACTACGGAATAGATTTAGAAACAGTTAGACCGAAAAAAAACAATAAATATCAGAAGCTTGATATTGAATATAGCGGGTTGGAAGAATATGAAGCTTTGATAAACGCATATGTGTCTGGTAAAAACATTCAGACGGAATTAGATGCTTTGTTGGATTTCAGAGAACGTTCTGTAGTTAATTCTGCACAAGAGCGTTTAACCGTTGCAGAAGCTAATGCTGAAAAAGCCCGAGAAACCATTTTAAAAACGAAAGAAAGTATTGAAGATTTACAGCTTAGATTAAAGCAGTTACGCACAAAGTTGTCGCAACAAAAGAAACAGGTCGGACGGGAACCGACAAAAAAATCGGCATCAAAGATATTGCGCACAGACGCACAAATTGATGCCATAAACGAAAAATTAAGTCGTGCGAAGAAACGTCTGACGAATGCACAGCGGCGCTTAGTCGTTGCCGATGAGGATGCAGAGTTAGCTAGGGAAGTATTATCAAAACCTTCTTCCTTTACTGGCAGGCGCGATCTTGCTGCGTTACGGCAGACGGCGGTTGCCCCGAGACAAGCAAGTGAAATTATTGCGTTTAAAGACGAAAACGACGAAAAGACGTTACCTGAAGACTTTGACGAGTCAGTTGAGCTAACAGAAAATATAGATTTTCAAAACGAAGAAAAAAAGGCGGAAATAATGGCTGATGAAGAAAAAAAAGAAGAAGTGAAACCTTTGTTTGATCAGGATCCAGAAATACTAGATGAGGAAATTGCGTTTAAACCGATAGAATTTGGTGTTTCTAGTCCGGATAGTTCAAACCCTGTTTCAGAAAAACCGGAAATTTATGAAAATATAGTAGAAGATAAACCGCTTGCTTTTACGCCGCCTGAAGATAATGCCGCATCTTCTAAGCCTATAAACGTTACACCGGTAACTAATCAAAGCGAAGAGGCGGATATGCAAAGAGTAACGCCGCCAGTTTTGGATACAATAAAGTCAGTAGAAGAACCAGAGATAAGTACAAACAAAAGCGTGCCGCCTGTTCAGCAAGCTGCATCCCAGCCTTCTGCTGCACGTCCTGTGCCACCGGCTGCGACGTTATCAAATGCAACTGCGCGCCCTGTTTCTCCAATCACTGGAAATGTTTTGCCAACAAACCCGGCTCCTCGTAAGCCAACGCTGATATATTATATAATGTTAGTATTGCTGATAGGTTTGTCTATTTTCACGTTGTGGTTATACCAAAAGAATACTAATGAAAAAGTACCAGATTTGACCGCGACTATACAGACTACAGAAAGTGTTGCTTCTCAACAAGATGAGGGCTTAGATGTTAGTGCGGATAGTCCGTTTTTGCCAGAGATAAAAGTAGAGGAACCTGCCCCTGCTCCTGAGGTTCAAATAGTTGTGGAAGCGCCTGTGGTTACCCCAGAGCCTGTTATAACTCCTGAACCTGTTGTTGAACCAGAAGTACTAGAAAGTACTTTACCAGAAGTTATGGAACAGATTCCATCAAATGAACCAGAAGCTGCGGTCCCAGTTGCGGACGTTACGGTTGAAACTGTTGTTAGTTATCCTGCACCTGTTGTCGAAGAAGAGCCGATAGTCCCAGTACAAACAGAAGATGAAATTTTAACAAGTAAACCGTCTTATAACGTTTCTCAGAACGAGAATATGTTTGTCGCCGCACCAGAGTACGATACAGAGGTAATTAATAACACAAATTCAGCAAATTATGAGGATTTGCCGACCTGTCCTGATGGTACTGCGCCAGATGTAAATGGTTGTTGTACTGGTGAAGTTTTGACGGATATGGGGGATATGGGCTTTAACTGTTGCCCACAGGCGGGGGGTGATTGTTTCCCACCATTGTTTTAAAAAGCCCCCACTTGAAAAAGCGAGGCCTTAATGTGTTATAAAAATACCGCCATAATTTTGGCGGTGTTTTTATAATTTTTCTATTACTACCATTGCTGCGGAATAATCGTCTTGGTCTGTAATAGATAAATGAATAGAAGCTTGACCATTAGTTAATTCTTTTAAAGCAAGCTTTGCACCGCCAGTTAATAACAAATCTGGTCGTCCTGCATCGTCATGCGTGACAGAAACATCAGAAAAACCGATTTCATCACCAAAACCGGTACCCAAGGCTTTTAGACATGCTTCCCTCGCAGCCCAGAAATTAGCAAGGTGTTTTTCTGCGTTTGCATTGTCTGCTTCTGCATATTCAAGTTCTTTTTTTGTAAATATACGTTGTTTTTTGAATGCAGACCAATCAAGAAATCTATCGCATTCAACTAAATCAATTCCAATACCTACTATCACGGATAACTCCCTAGTTATTTTTATTGATATGCGAATACTAGTAATATTTTTGCGATTCGTGCAAGCATAAAATATATTCTTGCTTTTAATTGGTATGAATTGTATAAATATTGCTACGTCGGGGTGTAGCTCAGCCTGGTAGAGTACTTGCATGGGGTGCAAGGGGTCGCAGGTTCGATTCCTGTCACCCCGACCAGAAACAAGGAACGCCGTGGTTATCCACGGCTTTATAATAAATTAAAATTAATATATTGTTAATTTGCTTTATTATACATTGTCCATATTATTATCCATATACATAATAGTAAAACTAATGCGAATAGTATATATCTTGCAATTTTAAAAGACGTTGTTTGAAATGCCATTGCTAGTTCTTTGCTCCTTTAGAATAATTTTAGCAAAAAAATTTTGTACCTCATATCCGTTTTTATTCCTGTATTTGTTTGATTTTTTGATAATTGTATTCTACAATTTTAAGCATAGAACGGAAAGAGGCGTATTATGTTTGTAACCGAAAAATTAAAGACGTTTTCTTGGGTAAATATTGGGAATCCAGATCACGATGATTTCGAGCGCTTGCAAACAGAATATAAAATTGATGAGGATACTATCTTTGACATTTTAGATCCGGATGAGCAACCGCGATTTGAAATAGAAGATGACTATAAAGTAATAATCGTTCGCTTTCCGATAATTAATCGTGAAGCCGATACTCTTTGGCATACAGAACCGTTGTCTATAATTTATTCTTCAAACCGTATTATAACTGTTTGTCGTAAACGGTGCGATTTATTAGACAGAATAAAAAAAGATGAAAAAACATCTCGTGAAGAGTTTGTTTTAAACATAATATATTATATTGCTGAATCATATTTGCGGTCGTTGAAAGAATTGAATAAACGTGTGTTGGCGTCTAAAAAAGTTTTGCAGGAACGTGTACGTAAAAAAGAGTTAATGTCTTTGTTAGAGGTAGAAAACAGTTACACTCTTTATATGGCCGGTTTAAAGGGGAATGCGGCCGTGTTAGATAAACTAGAAAAAGTACGCGGTTTCGTAAAAAGTGAAGAGACTAAAGAACTGGCAGAAGATGCAAGAATTGAATTATCCCAAGGAATAGAGGTAGTAACCTCGTATAGTAAAATGTTAAAATCCATAAAAGAAACGTTTGAAAGTGTTATTAATATGGACTCTAACACGTATATTAATCGTTTAACGATGTGGAATATTATTTTAGTGGTACCTACGGTAATAGTTGGGTATTACGGAATGAATGTAGATTTGCCTTTTGCGGATAATTCGCAAATAGCAACTGCCATATTTATTTTGATAATGATATTGTTAATAGGTTTTGCTTTGTTCAGTTTAATAAGGCGACGTGTAATATAAAAAACGCCATGCGGCGTTTTTTATTTTTCTTCAAGTGCATTTAATATTTTATTGAAATTTTCGTTTAATTCACCGCTGACGTCAATGTCAGAAAATTTTATATCAGGAACTTCGCGCAGCCAATTAATTGCTGGCATAGTAGTGTTCCAGAAAATATCTAAGCGTCTACGTATTGCGGCGACGTCGGCGTCGTCTGCACGACCTGCTCCTTCGTTTATACGTTTCTGTATGCGTTTAATCATAACTTCTTCTGGAACGTTTAGATAGATGACGTGTACATTGAATTTTTTTGAGTAATTATTTATCAGCCACTTGGCCTGTTCTAAGGTGCGCGGGAACCCGTCTAGTAATAAGTCTTGATCAGGGGTTATGTTTGCGGCAACCAGTTCGGTTAGCATTTCAAATGGCAGTAATTCACCACGAGCCATTATATCAGCAATATTCTTATTAGAATTTGCGGCCTCGCGCAACATTTTACCAGTTTCAATATGTTTATAAGAATGGCGTTCCTGCAGTAGGTTGGCAAACGTGCCTTTGCCTACGCCTTGACCGCCCATAAGTAATATCATCTTTTTCATAGTGCCTTAATTTTAACATAAAAAAAAGAATCCGACAAGAGCCGGATTCTTTTTTAGATAAAATAATTTTATCTTATTTTTTGCTGTTTTCAATCGCAGCACCAAGAATATCGCCTAATACGGAACCACTATCGGCTTGATTAGCATATTCTTTTACAGCCTGTTTTTCCAACGTTACTTGTAACGCACGGATAGACAGTTTTACAACATTGTTATCAACTGAAACAACGGATGCTTCAACTGTGTCGCCAATGTTGAACTTGCTTGTATCCTGTTCAGATTTTTCACGTGACAAGTCTGTACGACGGATAACACCCTTGATGTCGTTTGGCAAAGCCAAAATCAATTCATCTGGGGTTATTTCGGATACAGTTCCAGAAACAACGGCACCCTTTTTCAAAGATACGCTATTGTTATCTGCGCCTTCTGTCAACTGTTTAATACCCAAAGTAATACGTTCTTTTTCTGGGTTGATGTCCAGAATTTTTGCTGTGACTTCTTGACCGCGAACGAATTTTTTCAGTTCTTCTTCGTCCAATTTATTCCAAGATAGATCGGAAATGTGAACCATACCGTCTAAATCTGGCGTCAAAGCAACGAACAGACCGAATTCAGTTGTGTTTTTGATTGGGCCTGTAACAACATCGCCAACTTTGTGTTCTTCAGCAAATTGTTTCCAAGGATTTGGTTGCAATTGTTTGTACCCCAAAGAGATACGGCGTTTGTCTTGGTCTATCCCTAAAACAACAACGTTTATTTCTTGACCAACCTGCAGAACTTTGCTTGGGTGAATGTTTTTGTTTGTCCAAGACAATTCAGACATATGAACCAAGCCTTCAATATTGTTGCCCAAGTCAATGAATGCACCATAGTCCGTCAAAGAAGATACTTTTCCTGTGACTGTATCACCAACGTTAAATGCGCGCGATGCATTTTCCCAAGGATCTTCTTCCAACTGTTTTGCACCCAAAGAAATACGATGAGATTCTGGGTCAAATTGGATAACTTTGACTTTGATGTTCTGGCCAACATGAACTAATTCACGTGGATGATTTACACGCTTCCAAGACAAGTCTGTTACGTGCAGCAAACCGTCAATGCCACCCAAATCAACGAATACACCGTAATCTGTAATGTTCTTTACAGTACCTTCGATAACTGCACCTAAAGAAATGTTTTTCATTGCTTCTTTCTGCGCAGCAGCGATAGTGTCTGCTTGGATAGCACGACGAGAAACGATTGCGTTAGTACGCAATGCGTCCATTTTCAATACACGGAATTTGTCTTTCAAACCAATCAAAGATTTTGCATCACGAATTGGTTTGTGATCAACCTGAGAAGATGGCATAAATGCAAATACGCCGTTGATATCGACAGTATAACCGCCGCGAACAACGTCGATAATTGTACCTTCTGGGTCAATTCCTTCTGCAACTGTTTTTTCCAGTTCTTTCCATGCTTTTTCTGCGCGAGCCTTTGTATAAGACAAGACAGCTGTACCTTCACGGGATTCATAACGTTCTACGAATACGTCAATGATATCGCCGACAGATGGAACAGATGCGCCAAATTCTTTCAAAGGAATGCGACCTTCTGATTTAAGGCCAACGTCAACCATCACGAAATCACCGCGAATGTCTTTGACTGTGCCTTTTGTAGCGTACCCTTGCAAGGTTTCTTGAGAACCATAGTTTTGATTGAACATCTGGACGAAATCTTCGCCAGATACAGGATTAAATAAATCTTTGGATAAATCTTTCATATAGAAATTTCATACAAAGCTTGCCGTCGTCTTTTATCTTGAATAAAACGAGGTCTTGTGGGGTTAGTCGGATTGATAATGCGCCCACCCGCAAAATCAGACGGATTATACGTTAAAAAAATTGAAAAAGCAAGATTTTATAAAAATTTTATAGTTTTTTTACAAAAGGATACTTGACAAATTTATTTTTGTGTCTATAATTAATTCTGTTAAAAGGTAAGAGGTAAAAATGTATTCTATTAAAGATTCTTATGAAATTTTAAAAACCGGTGCTTTCAGTGGGCTAGTTTCTGCTCTTAGTGTGGCAATGATTATACCTGTTTTGGGTTTTGCGGGGCATATGGTGAAGTATGCAGGAGATTGTCATTTGGATAATTATTCTTTAAAAAACCGTTTTGAAACGGCTTACAGTTTTAAAACCCCAGAAAGCCATAAATATTATTATGAAACTCCTATTATAAATGGTTATGAAGCATCAACAAGCAAAGAACCTTATTGGGCGTCTCCTTATGCCACATACGGTTTAATTGCATTGGCTGGTTTAGGTGGTGCATTAGCTGGTGGTAAGATACGTGCGGAAGTTATAAAAAACGAGAACGAAAAAAGAAAAATTATGGCGATGCGCCAAAAAACGTTTTCAAAGTAAGACAAAAAAGACCCTTTGGGGTCTTTTTTTTATTTGTTATCTTGCGACAGCGCCATATAAACGTTCGTGGCATTTGTAATTTTTCAAGATAAAGCCGTCCTTGGCAGACCAGTTTAACATGCCGTGCCAATTATCATCCGGGATTTCGACGGTTGGAAGGTTATAAGGCGTTCTTTTTAACTGTTCTTTTACTTGGTTTATGTGGTTTGTGTAAATATGAATGTCGTGAAATTCACCCTTTAAGATTCCTGGTTTAAATCCCGTTTCTTTTGCATAAAGTAATAAAAGCAGTGCATAACTAGCAATGTTATACGGAATTCCTAAAAATGCGTCACAAGATCGTTGTGTCCATATTAGTGAAATTTTCCCGTCACGTACAATTAACTGATGCATTACATGGCATGGGGGCAAAGACATTTGGTACATGTCAACAGGGTTCCAGGCGCTTACTAAAATTCTACGGTTGTTTGGGTCTGTTTTGATAGTGTTTATTGCGTTTTTTATTTGGTCTATACCAGGCTTGTCTGGGTTAAAGTTATCTTCTGGTTTTTTATTTATTTTCTGCTCGTTCCACTGGTATTCACCCCCAAAATGACGCCATTGAAAACCGTATATTGGTCCCAAGTCACGTTCTGAATCCATAAGTTCAAGTTTTATTGATTGCTTTTCTTTTTCTGAAAGGTTTAAACCAGAAGTTGCAAGATTATATTTTTGTTCTATTTTTATTGGATTTCCCCATTCGTCCCATATATGACAATTCCTTTCTTGTAGCCAACGTTTGTCTGTAATTCCACGTAAAAAGAATTCTAATTCAGTTGCGATGTTTTTTAACCCCATTTTTTTTGTTGTAAGTAAAGGGAAGCCTTGATCCATATTATGTTCAAATACCGCTCCTGCTGCTAAACCTATATCTGGAATTCCAGTTCTATTGTCGCGGGTTGTAGTATTGCTATTAAGGATATCGTCTAATATGTTTAAGTATGCTTGCATTTTATCCCCCTAAAAAAAAACACACGTTTTTGTTTTTGATATTTACTTCACATCAGCTTGTTGAAAAAGCTCTTCTGGTTTTACTGCTTTTTCCTTGGTTTTGACGTGGCTTAACATAGCGTCCAAAGCTTTGCGCTCAAATATCATTCCACGTAACATTGCCAAAGCGTTTTGATTCTTGTTATAGAATTCAAATACTTGCTTTGGGTCTGGATAGCGTGCAGCTTCTGCCCATACTGCCTGTTGCAAGTCATCACGTGTGACTTCAACTTTGTTTTGGGTCCCCCACTCTGCCAAGATTAAGCCCAATTTAACACGGCGTTCTGCCTCTTTGCGCTCTTTCTTTTCGTCCCATTTATGTTCGGTACCGCAATTACCGTCGCAGTGTGCATGATTCCTATCATGTTCTTGTTTGGCCATATTCAATTCTTGTTCAACCAAAGTATCTGGTAAATCCAATTTCACTTTGTCTGCTAAGATATCAAGCAATTCATTGCGCATTTCGCGCTTTGAAGCTTCTTCGTATTGTTCATTTAAAATGTTGCGGATGTGTTCACGTAATTTTTCAACAGATTCATGACCGACTGATTTTGTTAATTCATCGTTTAATTCTGGTAATTTGTGTTTGCGAACTTCATGAACTTTTACCGCAAAACGTGCGTCTTTACCGGCCAAATCTTTTGCGTGATATTCTGCTGGGAATTTTACGTTTACGTCAAATTCGTCGCCCGCTTTGTGCCCGATAATTTGATCTTCAAAACCTGGGATAAATGCGCCAGAACCTAATATCAAATGATGTTTTTTTGCGGCACCGCCTTCAAATGCTTCGTCTCCAATAAAACCGTTGAAGTCGATAACGGCTGTGTCGCCATTTGAAGCTTTGTAATCATCAGCTTGCTTTTCAGCAATGCTGCGAGATTTACGTATGTTTTCCAAAGATTTTTCGACTTCGGATTCATCTAATTTTGCGGTTTTCTTTATCACTGTAAATTTATCTAAATCAATCTCTGGTAATGTCGGCAATATATCAAAGTCCAATGTGTATTCAACATCTTTGCCAATTTCCCAACCCGCTAAATCTACTTTAGGTGTGCCGGCTAAGCGAAGTTTCTTTTCGGCAACATAATCGTTTAAGTCTTTGTTCATCAGTTTATCAACCGCTTCTGACATTGCAGATGCGTTATATTTCTGACGCAAAATAGATAATGGAATATGACCTGGACGAAACCCCGGCATTTTTGCTTTTTTGCCGTATTCCGTCAGAATTTCGTCTGCGGCTGCTTGTAAATCAGCAGCAGAAATCTGACCGTTCACTGTGTAGTGCAAGTCTTTGATTTTTTCTTTTTTGAACATTTGTACTTCCTCTAAAAATAATGAATTGCTGAGTGATTATACACAGTTTTTTTATAAACGCAATACAAAGTTAACCGTTTGTTTCAAAATAAAAAAATCCGCCAGTAAATGGCGGATTTTTTCCATAAACGTATTAACGTTTGCTGAACTGTGTAGAACGACGTGCCTTGTGGCGACCGAAGTGCTTACGTTCAACAACACGGCTATCGCGTGTCAAGAAGCCAGCAGACTTTAACGTCTTGCGTAAATCTGGTTCTGCTTTTTCTAACGCTTTGGAAATTCCGTGCTTTACAGCACCAGCTTGACCAGATAAACCACCGCCCATAACAATAGCGTGTACGTCATAAGCTGTTTCACGCTTTGTTATGCCAAAAGGCTGCGCGATAATCATCTGCAAAACAGGACGGCGGAAATATTCTGTCATCGGAATACCGTTTACGATGATTTGACCTTTACCAGCAATCAAGTATACACGTGCAACAGAATCTTTACGCTTACCCGTAGCATATGTCGCATTTGACAACTTTACTTCTACATCTGCTTTTTTAGCAGTCGTTTTTGCAGGGGCTGCCTTTTTAGTTGTTTTGGCTGCTGTCTTTTTCACAGTTTTCTTTTCTTCTGTCATTATTCGCCCCTTTTATTTTTACGATTCAATTCGGCAAAATTGATAACAATTGGTTTTTGTGCTTCGTGTTTGTGTTCTGCACCTGCATATACGTGTAATTTCGTCAAACGTTTGTTTGCCAAAGCAACCGCAGTGCGACGCCCCATCATACGTTTTACAGCGTTAAAAACCAATTTTTCCGGTTTTTCCTTGCGCATTTGACCCAATGTGCGTTCTTTCGTGCTGCCGGTCCATAAAGAATGCCAAAAGAATTTCGTCTTATCAGCTTTCTTGCCAGACAAAGCAACTTTGTCTGCGTTAATGATGATAACATGATCACCGCAATCCATGTTTGGTGTCCATGTCGGCTTGTTTTTTCCACGCAGAATGTTCGCAGTATATGCTGCTAAACGTCCCAGCGTGCAATCGGTTGCGTCAATCAGATACCATTTAGCATCTAACTCGCATTTTTTTAACGATTTTGTCGCTGCCATATTTTCTACCTTTTATTAAATTTAGCGGAACAATTATGCTCCGCCGTACCAGAAAAGTCAAGAAAAATCGATATGGTATTATTGTACCGTATAAAGCTCTACATCTCTTCTGGGATTTTTAACCCCATTAAATCAATTGCAGATGCTAATGTGTCTCGTGCGATACGTACAACAGTTAAACGTTGTGCACGTGTTTCTTCATCAATATCATCGCGTAAAATTGGGCAATTATGATAGAATGTGTTTATTAATTGACATAAATCATAAGCATAATTTGCGATCAGATCAGTTGCCCTGTTATCAAAAGCACTTTGGATAGTGCGCTCAAAATCAAGCGTTTCAATTAATAGATTTCGTTCGTCTTCTGATAATGTCATAAGAGTTGCTTGTTGGGCTGCCCCTGCTCTTTTCAGAACGCTGTTTAAACGCACTGCTGTGTACAATATATATGGACCAGTTCTGCCTTCGAAACTTGTGATTTGATTTGGATCAAATACATAATCTGAACGGACGTCGTGTATCAAGTCATTAAATTTTACTGCCGCTAATGCAACCGCAGAAATTGTGTCGTCGTCTAATTCTTTGCCAGATTCTTTTACGCGTGTACGCACAGCGTCGTTTACCATGTCTATAATGTCAAGTAATTCTGCAACGCCGCCATCACGAGTCTTAAAAGGTTTACCATCCGCGCCAGTTAAGGCGCCAAATCCGGTATGGAATAATTCTGCAGTGGTTAAACCCGCCATTTTTGCTACACGGAAAACTTGTTGGAAGTGCAGATTTTGGCGAGAATCCGTAAAATAACCTATTACATCTGGGGAATCTGTTTTTGTGCGATAATATATTGCAGACAAATCTGCCGCCGCATATGTCTGTGTGTCGGAACTGGTCCTGAACATTAATGGCGGCATAGGCGCTGTGTCTTCGTCTGTTTTGACGTTTACAATCATAGCTCCGTCAGATTCAACCAATAAATGCTTTTCTTCCAATATTTTTTGTGTTTCGGAAACATATGGTGCCACACCACGTTCACCCATTGTTGCATCAAACGGTAAAAGGTTTAGCTTTTTTAGAACTTCGTCCATCTGAGCCAATGAAATCTTCATAAAATCGTCATAAATCTTACGATACTCTGGGTTGCCAGCCTGTAATTCGGCGGTAATTTCCTTTGCACGTGCCATCCAAGTGTCGTCTTCTTTTGCACGCGCAGTAGATGCAGGGTAAATTTTATTTAATTCTTCGGCATTTTTGGGCATGCCATATTCTAAAATCCAAGCTATTATCAATCCCATTGGGCGCCCCCAGTCACCAATATGATTATAGCTTTTCGTTGTATGACCTAAAAATTTTGCAATACGGTTAAATGTGTCGCCAACAATTGAAGTGCGCAAATGCCCAATATGTAAAGCTTTACCAACGTTATATCCGCCATAATCAAGATCTATTTTTTGTTTCTTTTCAGTCTTTTCGTTTCGGGGTTCGTTTGCGGCATTCCAAATAAATTCGTCTCGCAATTTTATGTTTATGAACCCTGGACCAGCAACAGACGCGTCCGCAACAAAATCTAATTCTTTTAATTTTGGTAGAATTTCACCGGCTAGTTCACGGGGATTTTTGCCGGCACTTTTCGCCATTACCATCGCGGCGTTTGTTGAAACGTCCCCAAATGCCCTATTCCTAGGTGTTTCTAAATTAGCCGAGAAACCAAGCTTTTCATTTATAGCATTAGATACATATTTATACAAATTCATCTTTTAATACCTGATAATGTTTTTAGATGGGTAAAACAACCCTAACCCTTAGCCCGCCCAAGTCACTGTTTTCCAAGAATAACTGACCGCCATGGTTTTCAATTGCTGTTTGGGCGATAGACAAACCAAGTCCTGTTCCACCGGTCTTTTCACTGCGTGATTCATCAAGACGTACAAACGGACGTAATGCGTCTTTCTTTTTGTCGTCAGGAATACCTGGTCCGTCATCTTCAATGATGACTTCAACCTGTTCATCAGAGTCTTTTTCCGTTATGCGAATTTTCTTTTTTGAATAGCGTGCGGCATTTTCAATGATATTGCTGAAAGCACGGGCCAAGGCCATTGGCCGAGCGTAAAACTGTGCGGGTTCTTCAGGAAATTCTGTTTCGATTTTCTTATCTGGTGCCGCATCACGCGCTATACGTAATAACATTGCAGGCAGTTCTGTCGTTTGTTCTATTTCGGGCATTTCACCGCGGGCAAACGCCAGATATCCATTGACCATTTCCGTCATACGGTCAATATCTTGCAATAAATTGTCTTTTGATGCTTCGCCTGTTTCAACAGCTAAACGCATACGAGTTAAAGGTGCTTTTAAATCATGGCTTACTGCGTTTAACATATCTGTTCTTGTGCGATTATAACGGTTTAGACGTTCTTTCATCGTTATCATGGCTGTTGCCGCTTCACGAATTTCTTTTGAACCGGTTGGTTGGAAACCCGGGGCATCAAGTCCACGACCAAAGCGCGTTGCTGCCTTTGAAATTCGGCGTATGCTGCGTGTATGCATTATAATGAACGGAGCAATCAATATTGATACAATTAATATTGAACCTATCAACCAGATTATAAATACTTCAGTACTTGTTGAGTAAATTCTATATAACGAGGTTCCAAATGTAGTGATTTTCCCGTCGTTAGTCGGTACGTCTATGAATACTAAACGCTTTCCCTTATCGATATATATTTGAGCTGGTCGTTTTAACCTATTTGATAACTCACTGGCTAGTAATCCCGCTTCGCGTGACTCGTTATCGTTTTTGCTTGGTCGATTTAATTTCGGGTTAATGGAAACGTTTATTCCCATATCCCGTGCCATAGTGGTTGCGGTACTTATGTCCCCGTTATCTATAAAGTTCATCATTGTGACGACTTCAACGGCAAGACTTCTGGCCAGCGTTGCATGAACGCGGGTCCAATGGTTCCCAAAAAACACGTTGGCAATGATAACCTCTGCTATTATTAAAGGTATTAATATCATTAAAATTGTGCGCCATAAAAAGCTTCGTGGTATCAATCTCATTTTTCTTCACCGTTACTTTTTTCGTCGGTACGGACGTTTATTAATTTATAACCGCGACCGCGTATCGTAATAATATCTATACCAGATAATACACCATTTAATTTATTGCGCAAGCGTTTTGCTACCATAGGTGACGCAGGTGCTATATTACCGACTGGCATAGTAAGTTGGCGTAATAATTTTTTTTCTTCACCAGATAACGGTAAAATTCGTGGCGTTGTTTCCGGTTTTTGTGGACTGGTAACAAAAAACTCTTCATCCGTAAATATAAGACCTTTGGGTAAAGGAATTTCGTGATTAGTATTAACTTTTATTATATTGTTTAAACGTAAAATAAGCTCTTTTAGTTGAAATGGTTTGGCAAGATAATCATTTGCACCACCTGACAGACCATCTATGGCGTTTTCTGACCCGCTCATTGCGGTAAGCATTATTACAGGGGTGTCTTTCCCGTTGGTACGCAAATTTTTTAAAAAAGTTAAACCGTCTATGCCTTCCATCATGCGGTCTAGAATAATCGCATCAACTTGAATACGTTTTAATATTTCAGCTCCATGTTCTGCACTTTTTGCGGTTATAACGTTGAATTCATTGTCGCGCAATCCTCTCGCTAAAGTTTTCCGCAACATGTCATCGTCATCAATAATTAAAACCGTTTTATTCATTTAATCGCGAGCAAAGATAGTTTGAAAAAGTTATTTTTTCAAAGGTTCAACTGCATATTCCCCTGGTTGAATAGTTAACATGGAATTTGTCCCGGTAATGCCTTCGTCTTCCGTAACAGCCGCCCTGAATTGCATACCTCCTGTTGTGAATTCTGTCTTAAACAATGCGTATCCTGTTCCCCCACCTGTTGTTGGCCCCTGCATACCAAGAGAATAATATCCGCCAATTATACCATAATCTAAATCTATATAATCAATGTTTACTAATAAAGAAACATTGCTTAACCCGTCACTTGTCATGTTGCAGGCAAATTCCCTGTTAGATAACGTTGCCTGGGAATTAAGCGGAATAATTATATCCATAATTGTTGGTTCACACGTACGAGAAATACCGTTAACTAAAAATTCATAAGTCATTCCAACGGTTGCTTTTGATAAACCAGTTGAAAGAGTAACTTGTGATATTGTTGCTTTTGGAATTTTTACCAGTGCATTTGCGATGCCGCTGCGTACTGGGAAAGATATACCAGATTGTAAGCAATCACGTGAAAATGGATCCGCTTCACAAATATAAAGCCGAGAATGTTTATTCATCATAAACATATTTGCGAGGCTATTGAATAAAAATGTTCTTGTAATTCTGTCATTTAGACGAGTGCAACCGAAATTTCTACAAATTACCATTGGCCTTTCACCGAAAGATACCCCTGGGTGCATCATAGATTCTATTTGTCTTGCCTCTTCGATATTTAAATCATAGTCCAGACTGTCTGCTCTATTCATAAATTCCGTTTCTGGGATGAAATTTGGGTCGTCTGGGTACGCGTAATATGATTGGACAGGTGTTTCTGTGTATATTGTCTGAAAGTCATTATACACAATGTTTTCTGTCGCAGCGTTTGCATTAAATGCGACCAACCCCGCAAAAATAGTCATTAAAATAAATCTAGCCATATCAAAGCCTTTTTTCTCTCTGATAAATTCTAGAACATTAGCGCCCTATGTGTCAAAGCAAAAATTTATGTTGAAAATTGTTTTAAGTTTGGTCTATAAGTAATATAGAAAATAAAAGGTGAAGTAAATATGGTAGATATTATGATTGCCGGTGAGGCGGGAAATTTGCATGCAGTTTATCATAAATCAGATACGCCTTCCGCACCATTAGCAGTAGTCTTATCTGGGAATCCCCGTCAAAAATATCATATGAATGACCGTGTTTCGTATGCAATGTTTCGTGCTTTTATGGACATTGGTTTTTCGGTTGTGCGTTTTAATTATCGGGGAGTAAATTATTCTGAGGGTTCAATTGGTACGACAACAGAAAATATGCTTGATATCGCAACCGTGATAGATTGGATTCAAAACAGAAATGAAGATAGCGATAAAATATGGTTGGCGGGTAATCAGTTGGGGACTTGGTATGTTCTGCAAGCTATGATGCGCAGGCCTGAGGTATCTGGTTTCGCATTGGTATCACCTGACCCATCTGTGTCCGATTTTGCGTTTTTATCACCTCGTCCAAATCGCGGTTTGTTATTACAGGGGGCGAACGAGTCAGATGAAGCTAAGGGTTTTGCCACGCATTTAACTCAGATATTAAAAAAGCAAGCCCAAATAGATTTAGAAACAATTCGTGTTAAAAATTCTGATGAACATTATTCTCAACCGGCCGATTTGCGTCAAATGTATAATGACCTTAAGGCATACGTTGGACGTGAAAACGCAGATAATAAGTTATTGTGATTAAAATTATGCAGAATGGTACAGAACGTTTTTTAGACCCAAATATTCCAGATGAATTGGTGGCTTCCATTCGTCCAAAGGTTTTATCTGATTTTATAGGGCATGATTCACTTAAGCAGAATTTGTCTGTATTTATCTCTGGTGCAAAAGCGCGCGGTGAAGCGATGGATCATGTTTTGTTGTACGGCCCTCCGGGCTTAGGTAAGACCACGTTGGCGCATATTGTGGCAAATGAATTAGGTACAAATTTTCGCGCCACGTCGGCACCTATGTTAACTAAGCAAGGGGATTTAGCGGCAATTTTAACTTCTTTGGAACCTATGGACGTGTTGTTTATTGATGAAATACATCGCTTGCCGACCGCAATAGAAGAAGTTTTGTACTCTGCTATGGAGGACTTCAAGCTGGATATTATGCTTGGTGAGGGTCCTTCTGCAAAAAGTGTTCGTATAGATTTGCCGCCATTTACGCTTGTTGGGGCTACAACTCGTACGGGGCTGTTATCGAATCCTTTGCGGGATAGGTTTGGAATTGATTTGCGGTTGTCTTTTTATTCACCAGATGATTTGGCCCGTATAATTGTCCGCAGCGCAAATATTTTAGGCACGTCAATTGATGAGGGGGGAGCCAAGAAACTAGCTCTTAGTGCGCGTGGGACGCCTCGTATTGCAAATAGATTGTTAAAGCGCGCACGTGATTTTGCAACTGCTTTGGGGCAGACTGCGATTTCTGCGGATACCATAAAGACTACGTTGGTTCAATTACATATTGATGAAAGCGGATTAGATGAATTAGACCGTGAATATATGAATGCAATTGTAAAGCACTATGCTGGTGGACCCGTGGGAATAGAAAATTTGGCGGCGGCGCTTTCAGAACCCGCGGATACAATAGAAGATGTTATAGAACCATATTTAATGCAGCTTGGGTTTATTCAACGCACTCCTAGAGGAAGGGTTGTGACAGATGCTGGTTATGCTCATCTGGGATTGGAAAAATAGAAAATTATGAAAAATTTAGTAGATTTTTTCACTTTGGCAGAGAAGTTAGAATGTGAATACAGATCAACGCGTATGTCTGACGGTACGCAGCAATCTGTTGCATCACATTCTTGGAATATGGCGATGATGGCAATTGTTTTACAACCGTATTTAAAAACGCCAGTTGATATGGAAAAGGTTTTAAAACTATGTGCGTTGCACGATTTACCAGAAGCAATTGCGCATGATATACCGCTGCATATGCAAGATAAAGAAGTTTGTATTCAAAAACGTGAACAGGAAAATCGGGCAGTTATAAAAATAATTGGCTTGTTGAAAGACAAAGAAGTGGCTAAATGTTTTACAGAATATGACGCACGGGTTTCTCCTGAATCGAAATTGGTAAAGGCGTTAGATAGTTTAGATGCTTGCGTGCAGCATATGTGTGTAAAAGATTTGTCTTATATTAGTTCGTTTAAAGATAACTTTTATTGGAAATTGTTTTTTTCAGATGATTTTGCAAAAAAATTTGATTTTGAACCTATATTAACTAACGTATTTAAAGAAATAAAATTACGTGCGTCTGAAAGATTAAAAAACGAACTTGGTATAGATTTTAGATGTTTTATCGGAGTTGAAAATGAAAATTCATAAATTTCCATTTGCCATTGCATACGCAGATACGGATGCAGGTGGTATAGTTTATCATGGAAGATATATTGAAATTGCAGAACGTGCAAGAATGGACGTGCTTCGCGGAATGAAATTTCCAGATGGCGATTTAGGTTTCGTTGTGCGTGATTTGAACATCAGGTATATAAAACCTTTGTTCTTAGCGGATACCGTTGTTGTTGAAACGACGGTTATGAAATTAGGTGCCGCATCTTTGGCAGTTGAACAAAAGTTCGTGAAAGACGGTGAAATTTGTGCTATACTTTATGCAACTGCGGCATATATTGGTGCAAATATGCAACCACGACGTATACCAGAATGTGTTGCGGCACCTTTTAGAGAATAATATAAAATAAGGGGAAAAATATAATGACAAATACGTTTTCTTTATTAACGCTTTTTACCGGCGATATAATGACGTTGTTCATTTCTTTGGTACTGGTCTTGGGTAGTATCATGTCTTGGGCAATAATTATTGAAAAAATTCGTTTGTGGCATTTTCAAAAGAAAAATCCAGTTCGTGTTAAAAATGGAGACAATCTGTCTTTAATCGCGGATAAGTTAATTCGCCCATTTGATAAAAATTTATGGTTTTTATCAATGGTTTCTTATGTTGCCCCATTTATAGGTCTGTTCGGAACTATTTGGGGGGTTATGGATTCTTTCGCTTCAATCGGGGTAAATCAATCCGTTTCAATCGGTGTAATCGCCCCTGGTTTGGCGACTGCGTTGGGAACAACTGCGTTGGGCTTAATTGCTGCGGTGCCTGCTGCGATTGCTTATCAGTATTTTAGTAAAAAATCTGATGATTTGTATGATGCTTTGATTGAAACTTGTAAAGAATTAAAAGATAGTAAATCAAAAAAATAATCGGGGGCAGACAATGTCACGCAGAAGAGTTAGAAATTCAGACGCATCAATTTCTTTGACACCGATGATTGACATCATGACGGTTTTGTTGGCTGTTTTTATGGTGACTACGCCTATGTTGACTACGGGTATTGATTTAAATTTGCCTAAGGCCGGTAATTCGGCTTTGACCGGTAATGATCATGCGGTTCAAATAAGCGTTGATAAAACTGGGCATTACTATGTTGGTAAAACAGAGATGTCTCAGGAGGATGCGGTTAAGAGGGTCATAGCGATGCGCGGTGAAAATCCTGATTTAACCATAATGATAAACGGTGACGCTGCGGCAGATTACGGTGCTGTTATGTCCATAATGGGAAAATTGAAAAGTGCGGGCTTTCAAAAAGTTGGGTTGCGTACACAGTTAGATGTTGAATAAGTATATAATGAATCTAGGAAACAGATTTTCTTCGGAAAATGTTTTGATGTCTGTGTGCGGACATCTTGCGTTGATTGCAATAATGTTGACATCGTTTGCTTTGGTCGTGGATAGGGCAAAATTAGTTGCGCCAGATAGAATAGAAATTTTAGAAATTGATTTAAATGCCGTACGTGTCGGTGGTGACGAGACAATATTGCATAATGTAAATGCTGATGCTGAACCAGAGCCGGAACCGGAACCAGAACCGGATGCCCCTGCCCCTGCACCTGTGCCGGATCCTGTTGAAGAAGTTTCTGACGAACCTATTGAGGCGCCGACGTTGATTGAAAAAGAAACGCCTAAACAAGAAGTCCCAGAACCTGTCGTGAAACCCGTTGAAGATCAAGTAAAAGAAGATAAAAAAGAAGAAGCGCCCAAAAAGAAAAAAACGGTTGTTCGTGTAAATAGAGAAGTTGTTTCATTAGATAGAACGTTGACAGTATCTGTTGTTGATGCATTGCGCGTGGCAATGACACGCTGTTGGAATATAGATACAAAGCGTTCAGATATATCGGATATTCGGGCAGTAGCTCATCTGACTATGCGACGTAATGGTACTGTTCGTGATGTATGGTTTGAATCCGCGGCCCGCGCGGAAACAGATCCTGCATTTGCATATGTATTAGACACTATTCGTGCAGCAATAGACCTTTGTCAACCTTTCAAGATGTTGCCGACCGGTGAATTTGATAAATGGGAAAAAATTCAGCTAACGTTTTACCCAACTCAGGGTAAAGTAATGTGAAGTAAAAGCTCATATTTTGGGCTTTTTCTTTGTTTTTAGGCAATTTTTTTATGCGCATTTTTTTTAATTTTGCGGTTGCCCTAGGGGTTCGTTTTTTGCTATTGTGCCGGTATGGAAAAACAATTCGTTCATCTTCGTACGCACTCAAGAATTTCAATCGGTTCTGGTACGCTAAAAATTAAGCAAATTCCAGAATTGTGCGTTAAAAATAATATGACTGCGTGTGCGTTGACGGACACGAATATGATGTCTGGTTGTGCCGAGTTTTCAGATGTTATGCCAAAAAATAAAGTACAACCTATAATAGGAATAGAAATAAGTTTGAACCAACATAATGCTGATCCTAAAATATTAAGGGCGAACGCTTTATCGAAAATTGTTTTGTTGGCTCAGAATCATGAAGGTTATCTAAATTTGTGTGAACTTAGTCGTGTTATGTACATGCGGCAAGAAAATCATCATCTTGGGCCTTATATTACGTTTGATGAACTAACAGAACATAGTAAAGGTTTGGTTTGTTTGTCGGGGGCACATACAGGGCCTATGGGGATGGCAATACTTAATAATCAAAATGCATTGGCGCGTCAATATGCGCAGCAATTTTTAGATATTTTTGGGGACAGGTTTTATATTGAAATACAGCGGCATGGTTTAAACGACGAGATAAAGACGGAAAAAGAATTTCTAAACATTGCGTTGGAAAAGAACATTCCTATTGTTGCAACTAATGATGTGGTTTTTGCAACCAGTCGTGATTACGAAGCCGAGGATGCATTAAGTTGTGTTCTGGGGCAGACGAAAGTAATAGATCCTGATCGTCCTAGGAAGTCTTCGGAACAGTATTTTAAAACTGCTGATGAAATGGCAGAGCTTTTTTCTGATTTGCCAGAGGCAATAGAAAATACAGTTATAATTGCAAGCCGGTGTGGTTTTATGGTAAACGTTCATGAAAAACCGCTGCTGCCAAGATTTGGTAATGATTTGGAACAAGAGTGTCAAATGTTGCGCGATAATACTATGTCTGGGCTTGCCAAAAAGCTTTCGCAACATGGTATTACAGATACGAAACCTTATTATGAGCAGGCAGAATTCGAGCTGGGTGTAATTATTAATATGGGGTTCCCAGGATACTTTTTGATTGTTGCAGATTATATTGATTGGTGTCGTAAGAATGACATATTGACAGGTCCGGGGCGCGGTTCTGGTGCTGGTTCTATTGTTGCGTGGGCTTTGGGAATTACACATGTAAACCCTTTAAAGTATGGTTTGCTATTTGAGCGTTTTTTGAATCCAGATCGTATATCTATGCCTGATTTTGACGTTGATTTTGAACCGACTGGGATAGAACGGGTATTGGAATATATTTGTGACAAGTATGGTCACGATTCTGTATGTCGCATAATTACGTTCGGCAGTTTGCAGGCACGTGGTGCGATTCGAGACATCGGGCGTGTTTATGGTATCCCCTACTCTAAATCAGATAGATTATCTAAGTTAATACCGCAGGATGCAAAAACTTTAAAGGATGCGGTTGACGGTTCGCCAGAAATTCAGTCTGTTTTGCAGTCAGATGAAGATATGAAAAAGGTTGTCACGATTGCTGAAGAACTGGAAGGTTCGTTAAGAAATTTGGGGCAACACGCTTGTGGTGTTGTAATTGGAGACAGACCAACAACAAAAATTGCACCGGTATACAGAGACCCCGCCAATCAATTGCCATCATGTCAATTTGACGGGCATTATTTGGAGTCTGCTGGGTTAATTAAGTTTGACTTTTTGGGATTGGAAACGTTGGCTGTTTTAAAATATGCTATAAAATTAATTCAGCAGACAAGGGGTATAAATATTGATTTAGATAAGATACCGACTGATGATGCAAAAACTATGAAATTATGGCAGTCTGGAATGACAGAAGGTATATTCCAATTTGATGCGCCATTTGTTCAGCAGACCTTGAGAAAGATGCATCCCACAAGTTTTTTAGAAATTTCTGCGTTAAATGCTTTAAATCGTCCGGGACCAATTGCTTTTATCCCACAGTTTATTGCGCGTATGCATGGTGAAGAAAAGGTCGAGTATGTACATCCGCGGGCCGAACCGATATTAAAAGAAACCTATGGTATTATAGTATATCAGGAACAGGTAATGCAGCTAACGCGCGCATTAGCGGGTTTTACACGTGGTCAGTCTGATAACGTACGTAAGGCGATGGGAAAGAAAATCGCAAAGATGTTGGATGAATTGGAAGGCAAGTTTTATGAAGGGTGTGAAAAAGAACAGACTTTGAATCGCGAAGAGGCAAAAGCTTTATGGGAAAAGTTTAAAGAATTTGCAAAATATGCTTTTAATAAATCTCATGCAATTGCCTATTCCATAGTTGCAAATCAGTGTGCTTATTTGAAAGCAAATTATACACCAGAGTTTTTGGCGGCTTCAATGTCCAGTAATCTTAATGATACGGATCAATTGGCTTTATTCGTGGATGACGCCAAGTCAAATTTTGGTATTCAGATTGTGGCTCCGGATATAAACGAAAGTGAGTCATTATTTACAGTAAAAAACGGAAAAATCATTTATGCTTTAGCTGCTATTAAAGGTGTGGGAACGGTTGCTACAGATGCGATAGTCGCAGAAAGAAATGCAAACGGTAAGTTTAAAAATTTAACTGATTTTGCAAAACGTTGTGCACCAATAATTAATAAAAGAATTTTAGAGGCGTTCGCTAAAGTTGGGGTATTGGATTCGTTGGAACCAAATCGTGCAGCAATATTTATGAATGCGGATGCAATTTTATCGTACGCTTCTAAGTCGCGTGGTGGATCTAATGCGTTATCTTTGTTTGCAAATACAGTAGAAGATGACGTTGCAGAAGATAGATTAAAGAAGAACTTACCTAATACAGCTGCGTGGACGTTTGGACAAAGACTAGAAAATGAGTTATCCGCATTAGGTTTTTATATTTCGGCTCATCCCCTAGACCAGTATAAACATTTGATAAAGCGTGCAAAATTAGCAACCAGTTCTAGTTTAACATCTCTTGGAGATAGAAAACAGGTTCAAATTGCCGCAACAGTAAACTCTTTTTCTAGGCGCCGTACCAAAGCAGGAAAGGAAATGATAACTATAAATGCTTCAGATAGTTTTGGTAATATTGATGCTGTTGCTTTTGGGCAGGTTTCTTTAGAATTAGCACAAATGCTGTCTAATGAAACATTGGTTTTGATTTCTGGCAAGACATCGTGTCGTGATGATAGAGTATCGATATTCGTTGATTCTATAGTGCCTTTAACGCAATGGGTGGCTAAAATCGCAAAAAAAATAACGCTAGATATATATGATGGTAAAGTTTTACCAGATGTAAAAAAAGCACTTACTGCGTTGCCTGCGGGCAAAACGAAAGTTTTATTGAATCTTCATGCAACAGATAAAGTTGCAGCAATGGCTTTACCTGGGGGGGTAGAATTAGGGGCAACTACTGCAAATGATTTAGTTAATCTAGGTATAAAGGTTGAGATAGAATAAATGAAACACATTCCTGTATTGTTAAATTCTGTAATGAAAGCATTAGGTTCTCTTCATGGTAAGAAAGTGGTTGATGCAACCTTTGGGGCTGGTGGTTATTCCAGAGCTTTTTTAGATGCAGGTGCAACCGTTGTGGCTTTTGATAGAGACCCAAATGTTATAGCAGATGCGGAAAAGCTGAAAGAAAAGTTCAAAGAAAGATTTAAATTTATGCCCTTCCCTTTTTCTCATATTTCTGAATTATCTGACGAGTATGACGCAATAGTTTTTGATTTGGGGATTTCTTCTATGCAGATAGATATACCTGAACGTGGTTTTTCTTTTCGGGGGGATGGACCGCTAGATATGCGTATGTCTGGTACGGGGGGATCGGCGGCAGACTTAATTGCTGAATCTTCTGTTGAAGAATTAGCTAGGATATTGAAAGAATACGGTGACATAAAAAAATCTATGCTTTTAGCGCGCGTAATAAAAAATGCGTTACCAAAAACGACGCACGAATTAAAAAAATTAATTCGTAATCCTAAAGATATTGCGCCTGTTTTTCAGGCGTTACGTATCGCTGTTAACGACGAAATGGGAGAGCTTACAAAAGCTTTAAATGCGGTTCCAGAGAAATTAAAGATTGGTGGTAAGTGTGTTTGTGTGACTTTTCATTCGGTTGAGGATAGAATAGTAAAAAGCATCTTTCGAGAATGGACGTCACCTGTCGGTGACCCAAGAATGCCGGTTCTAGAAGAAGCTCGTTTTTCTTTAATAAGGGTTGCGGTTCCTTCGGAAGAAGAAATTGCAAATAATTCAAGGGCGCGTAGCGCACATATGAGAGGTGTGATAAAATCATATTGACCACGTTGCGGTAATTTTTGTACGATTATAAAAAATAAAAAAGGTAAGGATCTGGTTATGAAAAAATTTTTTTCTTCTGTTGTTTTTGCCGCGTTAGCGATAATGATGTTTTTACCGATTGCCCAGGCCGTTTGTCCTGTTTGTACGGTTGCCGTTGGTGCCGGATTAGAAGGAATGCGGTTGTTAGGTGTTGACGATGTAATAACAGGTATATGGGCGGGAGGTTTGACGCTATCTTTGTTTTTTTGGACTGCAGGTTGGTTAAAAAAACATAATGTGAAAAGTGTATTTTGGCAAATCGTTGTTCCTTTTGTGTTTTATTACGGGCTGCTAGCGTTGGTATATGCTTTGCCTGGTGTTCAGTTTGGAATGGCGACGTTATGGGGAATTGATAAGTTTTTATTAGGAATAATCGTTGGTACGGTCGCCTTCTATTTCGGCGCCCGTTGGTATGTCAAAATAAAAAGAGATAATGGTGGTCACGCAAAATTTGCGTTTCAAAAGGTGGTTGTGCCGTTGTCGTTTTTGATTGTTGTGACCATAATATTTTGGCTTATAACGATGTAAAAATTTATCTAAAGGAAGGAAGGAAGATATGAAAGAAAAATCTATAAAGTCAGCAAAAAAGACAGTTAAAAAGTCTAAAAAAACTGAGAAGATGTCGTTAGAAGAAATGGTCGCGAAGGTTGACGCGTCTAAGAAAGTAAACCCTTTGGATTTATCATCAGATCAAGATTTATCTATCGCATTGATGAATTTGATTTCTTTGGAAGAACATTTCTTTTTTAGCGGTGCTAAAACTCAAAAAACAGGTTTTTATGATCTTATAAATACAGTTCGTGATATGCGCAAAGATTTAATGGCACGAATTGTAAAAAAATCTACATCAGAAAATGGTGAAGTATGGTGCATTTCTAAACACTTGTTGGCCGCGTCTATGAGAATAATGGAAGTTGGAACAAAAGCTTTAGGGGCTGGTAATAAAAAAGACGCATATGATTTATTTAATAAATCTTATGAATTATACTCTTTGTTCTGGGGTATAAATATGGATTTAATAGATTTAAGCGGTGTAAAGAAAATTGCGCCGGAGGTTTATGACCATGCAATGAAGGCTTGTTCTATGACGACGAAGAGTTCCGAAAATGTAAAGGAACAAAAAGTTGCTGAATCAAAATCAGCAGTACGTCGTTTGGGCGATTGGGTAAAAAATGCGGTAAATTGCTGTATAGAATAAATTGGCTATTGATTAATACCACTATAAAGTGATAAAATATGACGAGAGAGATGTAAATATTGAAAATAAAGTTTTTTAATTTTTGCAAGTATTCTTTTGCTTTGACCGCTTTTTTGGGGGTGTTTGGTTCTGTTTTTGCGGAACAGGCTTCTAACCCTCGGGGTGAGAATACGGTAAATGTAAACATAACAGAAAATAGCAACCCAACTGCTACAACAAGGGCTGCAAGTAATCGTGTTGTCCGGTCAAACGACGGGAATTCTTCTGTTTCATCTCGTTCAAGTTCATCAAGTGTGTCACGTAGCGCTGTGTCTCGTCCAACGTCTACTGTTTCTCGCAGTGCAGTGGCTCCTTCTTCAACCTCAAAAAGTGTTGTTACAGGAAGAAGTGGTACAGTTGTTCAGACAGCGCCTTCTGCAGGTTCTGCATCGGCAAGAAGTGCGACAACAAATGCGCGTGCGGCTTCTACTAATGTGGCGCGAAGCGCAACAAATTCCGCCCGTGCGGCTGCCAATAATTCTGTTGTTGGGCTGTCTCGTGGGGCGGCTACTGCACGGGCGACGGCAGTGTTTTCTGACATTTCTGCAATTGGTGGCGGATATGCAAAATGTCGTGAAGCGTATGCAACCTGTATGGATCAGTTTTGTGCAAATGCTAATGATACGTATCGTAGATGTGTATGTAGTGCCCGTTATGATGAATTTCGTAATACAGAAAGTGCAATTGACGAAGCGCTTAATTTGCTTGCCCAGTTTGAAGATAATAATTTAGCAGCAGTTGAGCTGTCGGCAGAAGAAGTAAATGCTATGTATTCTGCAACAGAAGGTGAAATGGCAATAAAAAGTGATACCAGTGCTGCGGCAAGTATGTTGGCAGAGATAAATGATTTGTTGGCCGGGAGAAAAAGTGTAGAAACCACAGATCTTAGTGGGGCGTCTTTAGGTTTGATTACGGTAGATTTTACGTCTGATATTGATGACATTTGGGGAACTGCCGGATCGTCTATATTTGATACGTCAACAGGTGTAGATTTAACTTCTTTAACAGGTCAGGATTTGTATACGCAAGCAAGTAAGCAATGTCTGGAGGTAATAGCGGACTCTTGTGAAAATGATGCTGTTTTGACGATGGCACGAAGCGCGTATGGGATAATGATAACTCAAGACTGTAATTTATATGAAAAAAATATAAATTCTCAGAAAGAAAGTTTGGAACAAACAGTTCGTACTGCTGAAAAGTATTTGCGCGAAGCGCGTTTGGCAGAATATCAATCACATAATTCAGCGGATGTTAACGAGTGTATAGCGAGCGTTCGTTCTGCGATACAATCTGATGCGGCGTGTGGGGCAAACTATCAAAAATGTTTGGACTATACTGGGGCTTACATAAACCAGAATACGGGTGAACCAATTTATTCGCCACGTTTATTTCAATTAGAAGATTTGATAACTTTGCCGGGGGTTAACTCAAGTAATGCAAATGATATTTTAGGCGCTAATCCTGAGTTCAATTCGTTCTTAGAAAGCAGACGTATGTTTGCGGAAAGTGCGTTGGATACATGTCGTGATATCTCAGACATAGTTTGGGAAGAATTTAAGCGTCAGGCATTGATTGAAATT
>CALXNF010000011.1 GCA_944389685.1 uncultured Alphaproteobacteria bacterium
ACTAGCGCGTCTACCAATTCCGCCATATCCGCAGACGTCTGGTAATGTTATCTTAACTTTATTTATTTTGCAACAAGAAAATCTGCTATCATTAAATTATCTTTATTCAAATAAAATATAAAAGTACTTGCTCTAAAATTCGCAATTTTGCTAACATTTAACCAGAGATGAAGAAAATTCTATTCTTTGTAAGTTTATACGCAATATTTATCGGCTTTGCCGAGGCTGCCGTCCGTGATGAAAACGCGACGAATCGTCAATCCGACACACTGGCACAAACCCAATCAAGCACATCTGTTCGTACAGCAACAAACAAGACAATTACAAGCAGAAGTGTAAGTTCTCGTAATACAGGGACAGAGCAGGCTACCATTTCTAGAAGCACAACGCCGTCACAAACAGTTCAATCAAAACGGTCTGACCCAGCTACAACCAATCGTAGCGCAACAAAACGTGCAGCGACAGTTTTACCAGTTTCAACCACGTCCAGAGCATCACAGGAAACTGTTTCACGCGCCACCACGACAAGAACTGCTACAACGCCCAGCATTGCCCGTTATGCATCTACTGGAACTATATCTCGTGCAGCAATTGATACCGTAGCCGATGTAGTATCAGAAACAAGAACCGGTGCAGAATACGAACAATGCAAAAGCGCATACTTTAACTGCATGGATCAATTTTGCCAGTTAAAAAATGATGACTATCGCCGCTGCTCTTGTAGTAACAGGGTGTTTGATTTAGATGAGATACGCGATGTCATGCAGGATGCCAACGATCAATTAACTGTATTCACAGAAAACCTTGACGTTGTTGGAATGACCGCGGCACAAGCAACGGCGATGAAAACAGCTTCTGAGGGTGAAAATGCTCTTACTTCTGATACATCCGCATCAAAGCAACTATTGCAAGCCATAATGAATTCTATACGAGGTGAAGACTCAACCGTTTCTGGTAAATACTCTGATTTAAATAGTATAACTTTATCCTTTGACACGGTAAACGCATTTGGTAGCGCAGATTCAGGTCAAATAATCGCAACTTATAACGGTCAGAATTTATACAACGCCGTGTACCCCCAATGCCGGCAGGCAGTAAAAGCGGATTGTACAGACGCACAATTACAGCGTGCTATAACCGCATATCTTATGGCAATAGAGCAAGATTGTAATACCGTTCAAGCAGCGATAGAAACCCAACAAAAAGAAATGAAATCCGCCGTACGTGAAAGCAGCGCTTTATTAGACTTAGCCCGCGTAGAGAACCGTCAGAACCATAATTCTAGCGATATGGCCACCTGCTTAACTAACGTTGAAAAAGCAATTCTTAGTGAAGAAGTATGTGGGGCAGGTTATCATAAATGTTTAGACAACGGTGAATTCATTGACGTATCTACGGGTGCGCCGATTGCAGGGGTTGAAAACTTTTATGAATTGGGAAACCTGCTAAAATTTGCTGACGGGGTTGATGCGGCTAATCAAAAATTATCAAAAATTACTTCAAATAAAACTTTCGTAAAAAACTTTGAAACGCGGGTTAAAAAATTTGCAGAACCAGAATTAGACAAATGCGTAGAAATTGCTGATACCGTTTGGGAAGAATATCTAGATAAAGCAATGTTAGATATTTATTATGCCCAACAGTCTAAGGTAAACGAAATAAAACAGGGATGCTTTGATTTTGTATCTGCATGTTACATGAACGGGGAAGCCGCATTAACAGAAGCAATGGCGGAATTAACTGGCAATGCAAGTGTCATACTGCAACCCGACAAAGTGACGTTATCTACGGAAATGTGCAAAGACTATATAAATTCTTGTAACATGATGTTTTATGATCAAACGGGTGGGCAGAACATAATTACAGATTATATAAACAACCGTCAAGAAACAGATACGCTTACAGCATGTCGTGCAGTGGTTAAACAATGTTTCGACAACTTCGGTGGCGGAACTAGTTATGAAAATTTCTATTATCCTTATAGTGGTTTATTTAAAACAGGTGAGGCCCTTGAATGGTTTACACTATATGAATATGATGAAAATGGTAACCCGATTAAAGACCAACCTGTTTCAAAATGTGCACAACAATTAAAAGGCATTGAATCCTGTAGTTCTGAAGAAATGCTAGAAAAAGCTTTTGGTGGGTTTGACGTGATAACGGCATCAAAAGGAAAGTATAACGAAGAAACAATTTATTATTTCGATCCGAATGGGGAATACAAAGAAGATGGGTCAGAAGGGAAACATAGAAAGTACGGTACATTGGCCGAAAAAGAAACGGCTGGGATAACAAAAACGGACGGAACAAACGAAACCATTTCGGCAAAAATATTATCGCATCACACACCACGCGCAACTGGTGTTGCAACAGAAATATATAACCAGATCGTTGACATCCTAACTACGCAATGCATGAATTTACAGGGACGTTTTGTTGAGCTGCAGTTCATTAAAAGTGGTGAAACTGGATTATATAAAGAAAGTGCTTTATGTGAAGCAAACTTTGCAAATTCAATTGAATATGGTGGTGGCACAAACAATTCGACAAGCACACCAAATCTAGTAAGTTTATATGCTATAGGTGATGGGGAAAATATGTGTCCACGTGATTATGATATAAATGTAGACACGCAATCATGGGGTGCATGCTTATGTTGGGAAAATGGTGGCAGACGAAGCAAATGGGGGAAAAGCCCAAAATGCATCGCAGGTCTTCCAGTAAAGTTTAAATCTGGGTTAGGCAGCATAAACGGCATAAACGATGCTAAATGCAACACGTTAAAGCATGAATTATTTGAACCAAGTGCAGGCAATATTCCTTCTACAACAGATTGGTGTACAATCGTACCTAGTTCAACTAATCAAATTTGCCCACTAAACGGCACTGAAGACAATGGGGTATGTTTATCAAAAGACAACGTTAAACTTATTAATTTACCTGAAGGTTTAGGAATATAAAAATTAAGCCCCTTAATAATGGGGCTTAAAAATTTTTATTTTACTTTACGCAAAGATTCAGCGATTAAAGCAGTCGGATTTCCTTCATCTCTGCACCACATTTTATCGGCTAACTTTAATTCGGAAATCATTTTTTCTCGTATTGACGGAATTGTTAACTGTTGAATTTCGTTCAATACATTCTCTGCCGTAGCTTCAGCACCTAAATATTCTGGATAAACCATTCGATTTAATAAAATATTTACCAACGAAATCCACTTTACCTTAACCAACATACGCCCAATCCATAAAGTAATAGGATTCATTTTATAAACTACAATCGTAGGAATATGTAACATAGCCAATTCTGCAGAAACTGTTCCGCTTGCAACAATAGCAATATATGTTTTTGCGTATATATCATAACGTTTGCTAGATGGAACTAACTCTGGTTTTACAGTCCAATCATTAACGCAACTGCGAACATAGCTTTCCGTGGTCTCTACAGTAGGAATTATAAATTTATATCCTCTGTACCCATTCGCAACAAGTTGATGTACTGTATCTCGAAACAATGGCATCAATCTTTTAACTTCTGACATTCTGCTTCCAGGCACAAGCGTAACGATTTTTTCTGCATTATTTACGTCATTTTTTTTATAATTATTAACTAAACCACATGCAATAGGATGCCCTACAGCGACAGTATCCAAACCATATTTTGTGAAATAGGGCGTTTCAAAATCGAAAAAAGCATATAACTTATCAAAAATCTGAGCATACTTTTTAGCCCGTCCCGAACGCCACGCCCAAACCTGAGGCGCAACTACGTGATGAAATTTCAAACCATTTGCTATTAACTTTTGCCCAGCGGAACTCTTACGCACCTGTTTTATTACCCCCTTAGCAAAACCGGGAGCATCAATAGTTAAAACAATATCTGGCTCGTTTTTAATTATCGCATTTGCGGTCTGTCTTATCCTGCGCTTTAATGTTCTTGCATGCGCCAACACCTCCACAATACCCATTACAGCCAAATCAGACATCGGAAAAAGTGACCGCAAACCAGCAGAAATCATATTCTCTCCGCCGACACCAATAAAATCTACACCTGGCGCCTCTTGCATTATACGAGCACCAAGCACATCGCCAGAAACTTCCCCAGCAACTATAAAAACACGAAGTTTTCTATTATTCTGCATTTTTAGAAGTACCAA
>CALXNF010000012.1 GCA_944389685.1 uncultured Alphaproteobacteria bacterium
GATAGTTATGATGATTACATTCAAAATGGCGCTCCTATTGTTCCGGAAAATTTTAATTTTTCTTATGACGTAATTGACGAACTTGCAAAAACAACGCCTGACGACATCGCATTACTGTGGACAAACGATTCGGGAGAAGTAAAAAAATTCACTTTCCGCGATCTATCGAAAATGTCAAATTCCGTTGCAAATTTTATGACTTCTCGCGGTCTGAAAAAAGGCGACACAGCCTTACTTTTCATGCGTCGCCGTTGGGAATATTGGATTCTTATGCTTGCAGTGCATAAAATTGGCGTGATACCAATTCCATCAACTAATCAATTAAAAGCCGAAGATATTGAATACCGCATAGAACAAGCAGAATCAAAAGCAATATTTGCTTTTGATGACGGGCATATAATAAATGAAATTCGTGCAGCTATTGGTGATAGAGACATTCCTTTAATATCTAACGAAGAAGTTGCAGCATCTATAACATCTATGCCAGATACCATAGAACGCATACCTAACGAAAACACAGATACCATGGTAATTTATTTTACCAGCGGAACGACAGATTTACCTAAAATGGTTGCACATAATTTTATGTATCCACTTGGTCATATAAACACAGCCCTGTTCTGGCAGAGATTACATGATAAAGATATACACTTTACATTATCCGAATCGGGTTGGGCTAAATGTTCGTGGGGAAAAATGTACGGTCAATGGTTAGCAGGTGCAACAGTTTTCGTGTTCGATTTTTCAGGTATAGCTACTGCGCATGATCTTCTGCATGCAATGTCTGAACATCACATCACATCATTTTGTGCGCCCCCAACAGTATATAAAATGTTAATACATGCCGACTTTAGTAAATATGACTTATCCGCATTAGAAAAAGCAGATATTGCCGGCGAAGCCCTAAATCCCGAAGTATATGAAAAATTCTTAAGTTTAAGTGGGATAAAATTGCACGAAGGGTTCGGTCAAACAGAAACATGTATAATGTTATTTACCAACCAATGGATAGAACCTAAACCGGGCAGCATGGGAATGCCTGCTGCAGGTTGGGATGTACAATTACTAGACGAGGGGGGGCGCCCAGTTCCAAACGGCACCGTTGGTGAAATATGCGTTTCGCTAAAGAACGGTCACCCAGTGGGGTTATTCCAAGGTTATCATAAAAACGACAAATTAACTGCAAAAGTATTCCGTGACGGTTTCTATCATACTGGCGATGTAGCTTATCGTGACAACGACGGTTATTATTGGTTTGTTGGTCGTAACGATGACCTTATAAAAACATCTGGGTATCGCGTAAGCCCGTTTGAAGTAGAAAGCGTACTATTAGAACATCCTGCTGTAAGAGAGGTTGCAGTAACTGGCATTCCAGACCCATCGCGCGGTATGGCAGTAAAGGCGACAATTGTTTTAAATAAATACTTCCAGGCAACAGATATTTTGGTTCGCCAATTACAGGATCACGTTCGTAGCCGAACTGCATCATACAAATATCCGCGAGTAATTGAATTCGTTGACAGCCTGCCTATGACGATTAGTGGCAAGATTCGTCGCGCATTAATCAGAACTTTAGACAGTGCAAAAAATACGATCATCGAACCGGTAAAGAACGTAATTGGTTTAGATAGTAATAAAGAAGAAGAGAAATAAATTATTAAGACAAAAACAAACCGCCATAAATGGCGGTTTGTTATTACTAACGTTTAATCCTATAAAATATATTTATATAAAAAATTAGGATAATATGTTATAATATTAAAAATCAAAAATTATACAAAAGGAAAAATAATGAAAAAAATTACACTATTCTCTTTATTATTAACATTGTGCGCTTGTGAACAACCAAAATTAGAAACTTATTTCATTACTTGGAACGAAGATGCACAAACCAGAACTCCTTTTTATATAAAAATATATGAAGACCGCGCAGAAATTAGTGACAAGGGACAAACACAAACTTGGGAAAAAGTATCTTCTAGGCGCACCATAAACAAGGCATACGAATGCTTTCACGGCGTTCTTCCAACTGAATCCCTACCTTCCGCAGAATTATGTTTTAACATATATATAAACGAAAATATAATCTCTCCGGAAAGCATAGTGTACGACAAACAAATTAATAATGATGCCGTTGATGCTCAAGTATACGCTTATGAATTTGGTTTACCCTACGAATCAGAATATAAACCAGCAACCCAAGAAGAAATTTGCATTGATAAAATTGAACACCTTGTATATATAAAAAAATCAGCGAATAATGATTTTGAAAGTTTACAAATATATACAAATGAAGTGCAAGATACGAAAAATCCTAATTTCTTTTACTTAAAAACTACAGATATTCCTGCAGAAGAAGCCATTAAAATTTCCCCCAATTGGGATTATTCTAACCCTAAGTTTTATCATAACGCACCAGATTGGGTAATTGAAGACTATGAAAAAGACGCATGTGAAACATTGGAACGATTGAATAAATACATGGAAAATAATAATATAAAATTAAATACATTAAAATAAAAATGCCCTTTTCGGGGCATTTTTATTTTTCAATTTTCTTCAGAACCAAACTTGCGTTTGTGCCCCCAAAACCAAAAGAATTACTTAACGCGACTTTAACATCTTTCTTTTGTGCCTTATTAGGTACCAAATTGAAATCCCCAACCTCTTCTTCTGGATTTTCAAGATTTATTGTCGGAGGAACAATACCGTCACGAATCGCCATTACGCAAAAGATTGATTCTACTGCGCCAGCCGCACCAAGTAAATGACCAGTCATAGACTTTGTTGAAGACATACAAACATTTGTCCCAGCGAACAACGTCTTAACTGCGGCCAACTCGCCCATATCGCCTAAGCCCGTGGAAGTACCATGCGCATTGATATAATCAACATCTGATGGTTGCAAACCTGCGTCTTTTATAGCTGCTTGCATTGCACGCATTCCGCCTTCTCCGTTTGGTGCAGGGGCGGTAATATGGTATGCATCACCTGACAAACCATAACCTGCAACTTCCGCATATATTTTTGCACCACGTGCAACAGCATGCTCATACTCTTCCAGTACTAATATACCTGCACCTTCTGCCATCACGAATCCGTCACGACCTTTATCCCATGGACGAGATGCACCAGCAGGATCATCATTACGCGTAGATAGAGCTTTCATTGCACAAAAGCCGGCAACACCAATTTTACCGACGGCCCCCTCTGCCCCACCAGCAACCATAACATCTGCGTCACCATGCTGAATTAAACGCACGGCTTCTCCTATAGAATGGGCTGAAGAAGCACACGCTGTAACAACAGAAATATTTGGACCTTTTAAACCATATTTAATCGAAACGTTACCAGCTACCATATTTATAATTACTTTTGGTATAAAGAACGGGCTTATATGACGCGGACCATTTGCATACAATTCAGCACAATTATCATATATAGTATTCAAACCACCTATCCCTGCACCAATTGAGACCCCCATACGAGTTTTATCACCTTCATAATCGATCAAACCGGCATCTCGCAAAGCTTCATCAGCAGCAACCATACCATAAATTATGAATTTTTCTAATTTACGTTGCTCACGCGCATCAACAACAGCGTCAGGATTATATTGACCTGCTTCAGTTCCAATTACTGGTATACCAGCAATTTGCGAAGCTAAATCAGACGCATCAAAAGTATCAATCTTACGTACGCCAGAAACACCGTTTACGATATTTTTCCAAGCATGCTCAATTCCTGTTCCTACTGGTGATACGATCCCCATACCTGTAATAACTACTCTTTTCATTCTTATTACCTTTTATAAAAAACTTTAATATGCATATATGATACTTTGTTTATAACGTTTCGTACAGAAAAAAATCCGCCCTGCACTAAAAACGCACGACGGATAATATTACAAACTAACATTACTCCAGAATTATTTTTTGTGAGCGTCAATATATTTAACCGCGTCACCGACAGTCGTCAATTTAGCAGCTTCATCATCTGGAATTGTAATATCAAATTCTTTTTCGACTTCCATTACAAATTCTACAACGTCCAAAGAGTCTGCACCCAAATCATTTACAAATGAGGATGTTTCTTCAATCTTAGCTTCCTGAACACCTAATTTATCAGCTACGATTTTTTTTACTTTTTCAAAAGTTGTCATTTTTTTTCCTTTGTTTTCGTTAAATTTGTGGCCCAGCAATGGGCGTCGTTATTTAAAACTATCATTTTATGGCTTAAGTGTCAAGGAATTATAACAAACGATAACAAAAGCTTGACAATTAAAAATATATGATTAAGCAATCATATCAGTCAATACCGCGTTCATATTTTCTCTAAAATCTTCTTTATCAGAAGTCCATGTTAATTGACGCATTAAGAATTTATTCACATCGTCCATTGTTAACTTAGGACACCCCGCAACGTTTACCACCCTTTTCCACGCAACGCGAGGATCTGTTAAATGACCGCGACCACGACCGGGGAAAACCCATCTACCGTCTTGCGGTAAATCCTGTAACAGCACCACTGCCATATCTGATAACGGTTTATCACACCACAAGTAATGATTAAAATCAAGGTCTCGCCATTGCATAGAAAAAACTTTATTTTTCGGAGCGAAACCATACACTAACATTAAAAATGCTGAACGAAGGGTTAAATCTTCTTCTTTATTTATAGCCTGCAACAAACGATGAAAAACGCTTTTATTTATAGGTCGCACACGACGATTTTGTTTTATTTTCGGTAATGAACTTACAGGATTAAATTTAACATAACCATTATCAATCGCATATTTAAAAACGCTTTGAAGAAATTCTTGCATTCTTCCGGCAATGGCAGGACCTTCTATTCCTTGTATAACGACATTAACATCTTCCGTAGAAATATCAGAGATATTTTTATTCAATATCTTTACGAAATGACGTTTAATGGCTCGTTCCAGTTTATCTCTAGAAATGCTATTTCTACGGACTCGCTTTTCTAAATATAAATCTAGGAATTTTTTAAGAGTTATTTTTTTTCGGTGAACCTTTGGTTTTTCTGCTGCAGCCAACAAAATTTCTGCCACCGCCCCTCTAGCAGTTTCTATGTCTATATCTGGATAATTACCAATTATGATTCGTTTGTCCTTCCCGTGAATTCTTTTACGAACGAAAAAAGTTTTTACCCCGCGACTAGTAACATACAAACGCAAACGAGGTTCTGAAATATCTTGAACTACATCGAAACCAACGCTGGGGGCTGGCAAATTATCAAGAATAAAAGGGTTAAAAAAGAACTGATGAGCCATCAAAGCCACCCTTATTTTTATTTAACAATAAATAAACTTTCTCTCCAATATTTATCTTTCTGTTGTTTGAAATTATTCATTTCTTTTACGGCACGAAAATAATTCTGATTTTTGCTGTAATACAAGCAATCCTTTTTATTGCATGGTTCATTTTCACTGAAATGTTCACAATCTTCTGAATGAAAGTGCGGTATTGTATCCCCATCACGTGGGTCAATAGTAACTCTTACCCATGTTACAATACAACCTGGACAGTCAGGTACACCGAGGCCTTCTATTTCCCCAACATCATTTATTAAACTTTTATACGCTTCACGAGATTTCTTTTTCAAAGAAAAATATTTTTGTCTAATGTCGTTGTATTTTTTTATATCTGTCCGAATTATATTCCAAGGCATCTTTATAAAATATTTTATGGTTTCGCTAATCATATTGTATACCTTTTTAATTTAATTATTTCATACGAGAAAATTTTTCTTTCCAAAATGAACTCTTTTGCTTTTCTAAAGTCTTAAACTTTTCTACGGCAGTAAAGTATTCATCATTATGACGATAATACGAACAATTTTTTTTCTTGCACCTATACACCAGACTAAAATTGTCACAATCCTGTGTAAAAAAATTTGGTATTAAATCACCGTCCATTGGATTAATA